>NZ_DJBE01000082.1:0-151741 GCF_002429925.1 Acinetobacter sp. UBA5984 | reverse complement strand
CATCATCCGTTCTGGTCAGTAAAAAAAGAGCACCTGGAATCCCCACATCCCAAGTGCAATCTCAAACTCCTATTATTATTTTCGCTTTATAGGAACTCAGGACGCTAACACCCGGGTTCCTTTTTTTTAGTTATTGTTAGATCAGCCAAAAGCGTCCCCAATCGCTTTTAGCTGTTCCTTTCCTCTGGACAGTTTTTGTTTTCAACCCTTATTTTTATCTTTCCCTAAGGTTGTTCTTAGATGAAGTCATAAGACTTCATGCATCCTTCAAGCTTTAAACAGATTCAAACCTTTAAATTTCTCCATTAACTGCTCTTGCGTTTCCCGATGCTCTGGATGCGGCACAATGCACTCAATAGGACAGACGGCAATACAGGTTTGATGATCATAGAAACCGACGCATTCCGTACAACGATTCACGTCGATTTCATAGATCTTATCGCCTTCATAAATTGCTTCATTTGGGCATTCCGGTAAGCACATATCACAGTTGATACATTTATCGGTAATCAAGAGCGCCATTTTTTAACTCGCCTGATAAGCCAATGAAGAGGCTGAAATGTCTACAGATGATGATGGCAGATTACGGATCAGCAGGGCATACTGCATATCGACATCTGCTGGTATTGGAATTTCAACGATATGCCCTGAACCTTTAGCATCTTCAATCAGATTGCCTTTACGGTCTTTAATCTCTGTCAAGGTAAAGGTGATGTTGCCTTTAGTGGTCATCAACTCTAGTGAGTCACCAACGACAAAACGGTTTTTTACATCAATCTTGATATAGTCACTATTACGCTCTAACACTTCCCCACAGAACTGCTGATGATCGAAACTCGATGAACCATTTTCATAGTTTTGATATTCACTATGTACATGACGGCGTAGAAAACCTTCGGTATAACCACGGTTGGCCAAACCTTCGAGTTGAGTCATTAGTGAAGAATCGAATGGCTTACCAGCAAGTGCATCATCAATGGCTTTACGGTAAATCTGCGCAGTACGCGCACAGTAGAAATAAGATTTGGTCCGACCTTCAATTTTCAGGGAGTGCACGCCAATCTTGGTCAATCGTTCCACATGCTGCACTGCACGCAGGTCTTTGGAATTCATAAAATAAGTGCCGTGCTCATCTTCTTCGGCAGCAAATATATCCTCGTCATTACGTTGCAATAACACAGGTTCATCAAACTGATGTTGTACTTGCATATGTGACTCATCAGCATCTTTTGAACAACAGCCAGAATCAATATTTTTCACTGGGATCACATCGCCCGTTTCATCTTCTTTAGCGTCCAATACCTTGTATTCCCAGCGACAGGCATTGGTACAGGCACCCTGATTGGCATCGCGCTTATTCATATAACCAGACAGCATGCAACGGCCAGAATAAGCCATGCACAGTGCGCCATGAATAAAGACTTCAATTTCCATATCTGGAACTTGCTGTTTGATTTCTTCAATTTCTTCAATGGACAGTTCACGTGACAAAATCACGCGAGTAAGTCCCATATTCTTCCAGAATTTTACTGTTGCCCAGTTCACTGCATTGGCTTGAACTGAAAGATGAATATCCATATCCGGGAAGTGCTCACGCACCATCATGATTAGGCCTGGATCAGACATGATCAGCGCATCAGGCTGCATGGCGACTACAGGTTTAAGGTCACGGATAAAATTTTTCAGCTTGGAGTTATGCGGCTGAATATTCACAACCACATAGAATTTTTTTCCAAGCGCGTGAGCTTCTTTGATGCCAATAGCCAGATTGTCATGGTCAAATTCATTATTACGAACACGTAAGCTATAACGCGGCTGGCCGGCATAGACTGCATCTGCACCATAAGCAAAGGCATAGCGCATATTTTTCAGTGAGCCAGCAGGTGAGAGAAGTTCCGTAACGTGAGAAATGCTCATGATGAAATCGAAAGACATATAAAAAGTACGTCTTTATTCTAGTCATCTAAAATCAGGATTCAACCTAGTAAATAACTCGGAATTGGTAGAATTTAACTCAATTTCAAGTTAAAAAATAAACAGTGAACGATTTAAAATATCCATAAATATTTCAGCTATTTTCAATAGATTCCAGTGCTTTCAAAATCTGGCAATGATCAATCGTAGTTGGGGTATTACAGCTTTCGCGAAGCGCCATTAATTGCTTTTTAAATAACTGTAATTCTTTAATTTTATTTGAAATGTCTATAAGGTGCTGATCAATCATCTGGTTAACTTCACAGCAATCCTGTTCTGGATTCTGTTCCAGCTGAATCAGGTATTCAATTTCTTTTATAGACATGCCTAAAGCACGACAGCGTTTGATAAAAATCAAGCGTTTTAAGGCTTCTTCGCCATAATAACGATACTGGTTACTTGCTCGAAAATTCGGCTGAATCAAACCTCTTTTCTCATAAAATCGAATGGTATCAGTACTTAAATCGGTTTTCTTGGCTATATCAGAAATCAAATAATGTGACATAAATACCTCAGGCTTGACCTTGGAGTGACTCCATAGTTTCTAATGACTTTATCGCATTCAGGATAAAAAATCATCGGAGAATAATATGGCCTGTAGTTGTAGTCATGAACCCGCGCCGCCCAAACCTAATAGCAAATTTAGAACAGCTTTATGGATTGCATTATTGATTAACCTAGCCTTATTTGGTGTAGAGCTGATCGGCGGTGCCTATGCACATTCATCGGCCTTATGGGCAGATGCGCTAGATTTCTTTGGAGATGCTGTGAATTATGGTATTTCTCTGGCGGTGATTGGTGCAAGTCTGTATTGGCGTGCAACAGTTGCTCTGATTAAAGGATTGACCATGGCAGTATTTGGTCTAGTCGTCATTGGTAAAGTGATTTATGCCTTTATGCAAGGTATTCCACCTGAAGCCATTACGATGGGGATCATCGGAGTATTGGCCTTAATCGCAAACGTTGTCACAGCCATAATTTTATATGCTTTCCGGGATGGCGATGCCAATATGAAATCAGTCTGGTTGTGCAGCCGTAATGATGCGATCGGCAATGTGGCCGTCATTTTTGCAGCAGTGGGAGTCTTTGGCACTGGCAGTCTATGGCCAGATATTATTGTTGCAATCATTATGGCGAGTCTTGGCTTAAGTGCTGGATATCATGTAGTGAAACAGGCTCTAGCTGAACGAGTATTGAAGCATGAGTCAGCCTGATCCTTAATATTAAATTTAATTATGAAAAAGCTGCTGATCAGGCAGCTTTTTTATTAGCCATAAGTCTAAAAAATAGATGAAAAATAAAGCTTTACAAATGCGATAAATTTAGGAAGAATCATTCGCGAAATTTAGAAAAGATTCATATAACTAAACAATTTAAATTTTTTTAGTGTTTTTGAGGGGGAGCAATGAGCTTCATAAAACTATTTTCACTTTCAACTATTGTACTGATGACTGGATGTAGTTCTATGGTCGTCACTTATGATGCATCGGGTCAGGTGATTGGATCATGTAAAGCTACACGTGGTCTGCTTTCAACTGCTAGTGCTCATTGTAATGGATCAGGCAATGCAATTGGCGTGAACTACAATACGGTGGATGTCAAAACAGGTTTATTGCCAGTACCACCAAGTCAAAATCAGATTCATTTAGCACCATAAATCATAGAGGGGAATATCATGAAATTATCAGTACTTATTGCATTTGCAACGACTATCGTACTAACTGGTTGTGCATCAACAGTGACTACATTTGACTCACATGGCCGTATGATTGGTTCATGTAAAGCAGAAAGCGGTTTTATTATCGGTGGTGGTGCAGGCTGTTCAGGTTCTGCAAACCAAGAAGGTCGCGATCGTTAATTTTTAATGATGATTGCAATAAAAAACCGAAGCCTAAGCTTCGGTTTTTTCTTTATCTATGAAAAAATTATTTTTGATCAGGTAAAGCAAAGGCAATGATATAGTCGCCGACATCTTTAGAGTGGCTTGCCCCACCTGCAGAAATCACAACATATTGTTTGCCAGTTTTTGGAGATTTATAAATCAGCGGTGCAGCAACAGCAGCAACAGGAAGCTCTGCTTTCCACACTTCTTTACCAGTTTTTGAATCAAGCGCACGTAGGTAATAATCCTGAGTACCTGCGAAGAACACCAGACCAGACGCTGTTGAAGTAGGACCACCGAGTGTTGGCATACCTAAAGGAATTGGCATATGGGTTTTAACACCTAACGGCCCCAATTCTTTTGCTGTCCCCATTGGCACTTCCCAAACAACTTTTTTAGATTTCAAGTCGATGGCAGTCATGGTACCAAATGGAGGTTTGTTACAAGGAACACCCAGTTTAGATTGCATGATGTCAATTTTCACACCCGCATAAGGACCAGCCAATTGCGGACGTACGGTACCCATGAATCCTGGTACTTCGTCAGTTGAGATATGATATTTACCCATATCTTCTTTACGAACCAATGACATACGAAGTGGCATACGCATATCGTTAACGTACATCATGCTAGTAGATTCATCAATGGAGATACCGCCCCAGTTGAAGCCACCAAGCAAGCTAGGCCATTCGATATATGGTTTTTCACTAGGTGCAGTGTAAAGACCGTTATACACAGAGTCTTTAAAGTCAATACGACAAGCCAATTGGTCAAAGGTTGAGATGCCCCACATATCCTGTTCAGTCAATGTCGCATTACCAATTTGTGGCATGCCAACAGAGAATGGTTGGGTAGGAGAAAGTTTTTCACCTTCAGCACCATTGGTGTCGACTGGACGTTCTTCAACTTTAGTGACTGGTTTACCAGTACGGCGGTCAAGAACGAAGATTTGACCCATTTTGGTAGTTTGAATCAACGCTGGAACTTTTTTGCCATGATCATCAGTCATGTCATAAAGTACAGGTTGTGACGGCAAGTCATAATCCCAGACATCATGGTGAACAGTTTGATAAGACCAAACAGTTTTACCAGTCAAGGCATTTACGGCAACAATGGCAGAACCAAATTTTTCTTTGGCTCCGTTACGGTCACCACCCCAGTAGTCAGGAGGACCATTACCTGTAGGTAAGTAAACCAGATTCAGGTCTTTGTCATAAGTCGGGATGGTCCACATGTTTGGTGTTTCTAAAGTAAAGCCTTTGCCATCTTTAGGTTCACCAACCAGTTCAGGATTACCGACATCCCAAGCCCAGGCCAATTTACCAGTACGAACGTCATAAGCACGAACCACACCAGACGGTTCGCCATGCACAATATCACGTACCCAGCCACCTAATACGGCAACATGACCCGCAATGAGTGGAGTAGACGTTGGATGGTAACGTTTACTTTGTTCGGTAGGACCCATGTCATGCAGAACATCGACCTGACCGTTAGTACCAAATTCTGGACATAAAGCACCAGTTTTAGCATTTAAGGCAATTAAACGGCCATCAACAGTAGAAGTTAGAATACGTTGTGGACAAGCTTTAATACCAGGTGCTTGTAGGTCTGCCGCAGTTAAAGATTTGTCTTTAGTTGCATCATAGTAACCGACACCACGGCAGGTAATATGCTCTGCAGTTTTTGCATGTGGATCATATTTCCAAAGTGCTTTACCACTGTCACCATCAATCGCTGAAATGATATTAGTTGGTGTACATGAGTACAATGTGCTGCCAATTTGGATCGGTGTATTTTCATCGACACCGGCAGAGGTATCACGACCAGTGTGATAAGTCCAAGCGACTTTCAGATCTTTGACATTTTCAGGGGTAATGTCAGTGTACGGTGCAAAGCGGGTACCGTTACCATTACGACCGAAATATTCCCAGTTGTCTGTGTTTTCTGCATTCGGTTTAGCCAGTGCAGGGTCTTGTACGATATCAACAGGATTGAGGATTTTACCGTGTGGGAAGAATGCAGCAATCAGGGCTGCCATACAGGCAAAGAAACCGACAAAGCCAACAAGATTGGCAGCTTTGATTTTTGCAGCATCGAGTGCTGGCAGGTTTTTGCTTGCCCACATGCTGAGGACAAGCAGAATAGTTGGAACCACCAAACGTGGAATATATTGCCAGAAGCTCAAACCTTGAACTTCAGCAATCGCCCAGATGATGGTTGCAATAAAAGTAACAATAGAAAGCCAGAAACCAAGGACTTTTTTCATCGCATAGAAAATGGCGATTGCAACATAGGCAATCCCTGCGATGAGATAATAACTTGTACCACCGAGGCTGAGTAATTTAGCGCCTTGAATGATCAAGTACAGCGCAACGAGTAAAGTTAATACCACTACAAAATAGCGATAGACTCTAGAACCTGTACGCTCGATAGAGGAGGGTTGTTCAGTGCTCATACCTTGCCTATAGAAAACGGCTTGGTTGCATAAACAGTGAAACAGGAGAATGGGATCTAAATAGATCGAATTAAAAGTTTACAGAGTTTATGTAACTAAGTCTTTAGCGAGGATAAATCCTCATGAGAAATCAATTACAGTTACATATTCTAACATTTAAGAATGAATTTTTGACTAAAAAATATAATGTGAGTATTGATATTTATCATTTATTTTACTTTTTAAGTAATTGCATTTTATAAATACGCTAATTATAAGAAATTTTAAGTAGAGAGCAGGTTGAATTAATTCTTTCAGATTAAGACTTACTGGATATAAAAAACGCATGCTTAAAGCATGCGTTTTAGGTTGCAAAAGGTTTTTTTGCAGATTATTTTTCTACGAATGCACGTTCAATTACGTAGTCACCCAAAACACCCATACGTGGAGATTCTTTCAGACCGTGTTGATCTAGCAGTGCAGCAACGTCGTCAAGGAATGCAGGAGAACCACAGAGCATTGCACGGTCAGTTTCAGGGTTGAAACGTGGTAGTCCGATTTTCTCGAATAATTGACCAGATTCAATCGCAGTGGTTACACGACCTTGGGTATGGAACTCTTCACGAGTAACAGTTGGGTAATACACTAATTTTTCTTTAGCACCCAATTCACCGAAGAATTCATGGTTTGGAATTTCATTCAAAATCAAATCTTGATAAGCCAGTTCTGAGATGAAACGTGTACCGTGAACGACGATGATTTTTTCAAAACGTTCATAAGTTTCTGGATCACGGATTACAGAAAGGAAAGGTGCAAGACCAGTACCTGAAGAAAGAAGATACAAGTTCTTACCTGGATTCAGGTCATCAAGAACCAGCGTACCTGTAGGTTTTTTAGAAACCAGGATTTCGTCGCCAACTTTAACTTTTTGTAGAATAGAGGTAAGAGGACCATCTGGAACTTTGATTGAGAAGAATTCCAGCTCTTCTTCATAGTTTGCACTTGCAATTGAATATGCACGCATTAAAGGCTTGCCATTGACTTCAAGACCGATCATCACAAACTGACCGTTTTTAAAACGTAATGCAGTGTCACGAGTCGTTTTAAAAGAGAATAAAGTGTCATTCCAATGGTGGACGTGAGTAATCTTTTCGACGTTAAAAGCAGCCATTAAAGGTCTCAATAAGTTATCAAATTAGAACAGGTTGCTATTCTAATCTAAATTCATTCTCTATAAACTGAATATATTTAATTGAGCTTATCAAAAAAAGTGATTATGACCGAACTCACTCTGCCGATTATTGGCTATATGCATTCTCCCTATAAAGAAAAGTTTGGCATCCCGCGTCAGCCTAATTTGGTACAGGTTGAAAGCTATATTGAAATGACCGGTCCATATAATGATTTACTCGCATTTGAAGGCATCGAAGAGTTTAGTCATCTCTGGTTAGTCTGGCAGTTTCATGACAATAAAAATCAGCAGAGCCAGCAGTTTCGTCCGCAGGTTCGACCACCACGTTTAGGCGGTAACCAGAAAATCGGAGTGTTTGCGACACGTAGTATGTACCGTCCTGCACCCATTGGTTTATCAGTCGTGAAATTAAATCGTGTCGAAAAAGTCGGTAAAAATGTCCGGGTTTATGTCGCAGGAAGCGACCTGCTAGATGGAACGCCGATTATAGACATTAAACCTTATATTCAATATTCGGATTCAGTGATTGATGCGCAAAGCGGTTATGCTCAGGACGAACCATCACGTAAGCCCGTGATTTGGAGTGAGGACGCTGAACAGCAAAAAAAATTATTATTAGAAAAAGGAAAAATATCTGCTCAATTGCTAGAAGAACTTGAAGCCGTTTTATCTCTCGATCCTAGGCCGGCATATCAGGATGATGAGAACCGAGTTTATGGAATGAAGTTTGCGGACTTGGATGTGAAATTTAAAGTTACTTTAGCTGATATTGTAGTCGATCAGTTAATTTTTTGAATTTTTAAAATGAAATACTGATTTAAAAATAGGAACCTCAACTAAATTGGAGTTCCTATTTAATATTAATCTACAGCACTCGAAGTACTTTATATCAAGTTGTTACGAGTATTTTTTAATTTGCTTTCTTAATTCTTCAGATGCAGTATTATTAAATAAAGTGCATGCATTTTCTTGTAAAGTTGCATATTCCTGTAGAGCTGGTTTGTCCTGAGCAGATGCTGAATTAACCAGTGCTTTAGATGCGGTTAAAATATTTTTGACATTGTATTCCTCTCCAGCTGGATGATAATCAACTTCATAATATTTGTTCTTATATTCAGCTAGTCCCCATTGCTGATCTTCTCTAAGATCTAGATATGCTATAGCATCCTTAAAAGTATGTTTGGCATATTTACTATCTTTTGAAATATCAGCCCATTCAAGTTTTAAATAATCTTGTACATAATCTTCAAGTGAATATTTATATAACTCAATATATTTTGTGAGTTATTAATAGTTTGGAGTTGAATACAAGTAGATCCGGTAGGGAAGGTTGAATTAGAAAGTACTCGATAAAAATCTTCCCCTTTTTCTCCCATAGGGTAGGTATCGAGTAAATTATATTTTAAATTGACATAATGGTCTGGACTGAGGACTTGAGCAATATTTTTACCACTAATATCAAAGACCTTGAATGTAAGTGTACTGCTTAATCCTGTGGAATTAATTGGAGAATATGGAACTTGCTTCCAAGTGGTTGCATTAGCCGTAATAGTCCCTTGCAATTTGCCATAGGTCGCATGTGTAGAACCGTGATCATATAATCCATTTTCAGTTAGATAGAAAGTTTCACTTTCATCCCAGCCTGTTGTCTCATCAACTTTAATATAGACATTTCCTTGATCAAAGGTTAGCTGTTCAATTTCATAATTTAGGTCTGAATCGGAAATTCATCAATATAGAATGATGACCATTGTTGGAAGGCAGGTTTTGTAAGGGTAGTATTTCCAGTTCCAGTATTACCGCCATTTGAATCAGAAGATGAACCCCCACCACATGCAGTTAACATGAAGGCACTAAAAATTGCGAATGATAAAGCCTTAAATTTCATAAATACCCTATAAAAATTATATTAATTCAATTGTTGTGTAAACGTAAAGCAAATCAATTATAGCGAGAAAATATTAAAATCAAAATTGAAAAATAAATAAAAATTAAATATTTATATATACTTAATAATCAAAAACTATCCACCACAACAAGCCAATCAAAACTACCATATGCAAAATCTGCACAGGCGCAAAATAAAGGACAAACTTCAAGCCTCCGGTCAAAGCGGCATTGGCTGACTTGGCCAAGGCATGAGCACCCAGACCTAAAAGCAGGGCATAAATCAAACGCATATTGGAGGGAGCGCCTTGAACGACAACACTGGCCATCGCGGCATGAATCTCGAACAAAGAGGCAAGTAGGGTCCCGGCCAGTAAGCCGGCATCCCCGAGCCAGACCTCCAGTCCGTAAACTCCAGCCTGAATCAATGTTAATGTCACTGCAATAATCACCGCTTCTTTTAAGCTAAACATCTGGCTGTCTGATGATTCCATGCTCGGCGCAGGTTTTGCCTTGCGCAATAATAAAAATGCACAAGCTGCCAGAAGGATTACGGCAACTAAAGAGGGCAAGAGCAGGATTTTAAGCCAGCTCCAGGATACGCCCCCGACCACATTCAATAGCAACACAATAGTCGAGATACATGACATCAGCGCGGCACCGGCATTGGATTTTGCATCCATTTCACCTTTACGGACCTGTATACCTAATTGAGCAATAGTGGCGGTACTGGAAACAAAACCGGAAGCAATGGAGGACAGCATCAGGGCATTTTTAGTCGAGAAGAAACGTTTAGCGATATGTGCCAAAGCTTGAACTACCAGTATGAGAATTACTAATTTTAAAATCAGATAAGGGTTCAGCACTTCACCCCATAAAGGTCGGTCAGGGGTTAGTGGTAAACCAATCAGAATTAAGGCTAATAATAGTAATCCATCCCTAAATTCAGCCTCAGTAATCCACTGTCCGGCAATATTATGCATAGAGTGTTTGGCCATTAAAATTATCGTGATCAGAACTGCTAGTCCTGCAGCCAGAGGAATATTCCACAGACAAATCGCCCCAATAAAATAGGTCATGATAAAGGCCAATTCAGTTGTAATTCCCGGATCTTCTATCTGGTTTCTAATAGAAAAAATGACAATGCCGCCAATAATGAGTGCACCGGCCAGACCCATTGCCATTCCAAATAGAAAGCACAATGCGCCTAATAAAGCACAGATGGCAAAAGAGCGTAGCCCGGCAAAACTGGCCTGTTCCTCACGCTGTTTGTGCCGTTCACGTTCCAGCCCGATTAGTAAACCACATCCTAAGGCAGCAGTCAGGATGGTAAGCAACTCATGAAAGGAGCTACTTTCACTTAAGGGAACCACGCTTAAATCCATACCTGGCCTCAGCGATTAAATAAGATATCCTGATTGAAATATAGGCGAAAAATTGACACATCGACAAGCAGAAAAAGGTTATGAACTAAAACCCATATGATGTGCTTAATATTCATGAAAGATAAATCCGCTTTCTAGTTTTGAAGTCGCAATGGAATGCGAAAAACAGGAAAAACTTGTTATAGTGGAGACAGTTTTGGGGACCATCAATCATGAAATTTGATTTTGAAATTGATACAGGCTGGTGTTTGGATCAGCTTTTAAAAGACGGAAAAATAACTGAACGTGACCGGATGCGAGTTCAGACCACACATCGTCAACGTGAACAAATAAAATGGCATCCTTTACAATGGATCGCGAACTTTAGTCTGGTTGATCAGTCCCATCCTCAAAGTACTTTGACACTCAACCGCTTATGCCAGTGGCTGGCAGAAAAAACCGGTTTAATGTTCTATATCATCGATCCGCTCAAAGCTGATGTGCAGGCCTTGACCAATGTTATGTCACAGGAATATGCACTGCGTAACCGTATTCTGGCAGTAGAAATTCAACCAGATAAAGTTCTGATCGCCACAGATCAGCCTTATAAAACTGAATGGGTATCTAATCTCGAACAGAATATTGCACCGAAAAAAATTGAACGGGTATTGCTCAATCCGGAACAGCTCCAGCGTTATATTGTTGAGTATTATCAGGTGAGTCGTGCAGTCAGTGGCTCGCAAAAATCATCTGCTTATGAGCGGGAAAATAAAGGTGTAGAAGCCTTGCTGCAACTGGGTGATTCCCAGAATCCGGATGCCAATGACCAGCATATCGTGAAACTGGTAGACTGGGTGTTACAGTTTGCCTTTGAGCAGGGTGCCAGTGATATCCATATGGAACCGCGCAAAGACACCGGCAAAATCCGTTTCCGGATTGATGGGGTATTGCATACCATCTATAACATGCCAGCCAATACCCTGACTGCAGTCATTTCCCGAATCAAGATTCTGGGTCGGATGAATGTGGCAGAAAAACGTAAACCACAGGATGGCCGTTTAAAAACCCGAACTCCAAAAGGACAGGAAACAGAACTGCGTTTATCGACCTTACCCACCGCATTTGGTGAAAAGCTGGTAATGCGTATTTTTGATCCGGAGGTTCTAGTCAGAAGTTTTCAGCAGCTCGGTTTCGAAGGACATTTACTCAATGACTGGAATAATCTGACCAGTCACAGTCACGGTATTATTCTGGTCACAGGCCCGACCGGTTCAGGTAAGACTACGACCTTGTATTCGACACTGAAACAGCTTGCGACTGAGCAGGTGAATGTCTGCACGATTGAAGATCCGATCGAGATGCTGGAACCAAGCTTTAACCAGATGCAGGTCAATAACGGAATTGAACTAGGCTTTGCAGATGGTGTGCGTGCACTGATGCGTCAGGATCCGGACATAATCATGGTCGGTGAGATTCGTGACCAAGATACGGCCAATATGGCGATTCAGGCAGCATTAACCGGTCACCTAGTACTTTCTACCTTACATACCAATGATGCACCGTCGAGTCTGACCCGTTTGCACGATCTGGGCGTACAACCATTTTTAACAGCAGCCACCATCTTGGGCGTTTTGGCCCAACGTCTGGTACGTAAGCTATGTCCGCACTGCAAGCAGGAGAGTTTCCTGGATGAGCAGGAATGGCAGCATCTGGCGGTGGACTATCCTTTACCACGTCCGGAATTTGTTTTTAAAGCAGTCGGTTGTGAAGAGTGTCGCCATACCGGTTATAAAGGCCGAATCGGGATTTATGAGTTTATGCCGCTTAGCCTGACTACCAAGCAGTTGATCGGAGCGGATGCTAATCTGAATCAGTTACGTCAGCAGGCAAAAAAAGAAGGGGTAGAACCTTTACGGATTGCCGGTGCTCGCAAGATTCTGGAAGGGGTCACCACGCTTGAAGAAGTTTTGAGAGTTGTGCCATTAAATTAATTCTGAAGATGAAGCGATCTTAAGATTCAATTCATCTTCGGCTGTTTTAATAGCATTATCGAAACAGGGCAAGACTTTAAAAAGAGGTAACTGCAATGAAAATGATGATGAATACTGTTTTAGCAGCTGCATTAATGGGTTCAATTGGGACTGCCGCAGTTGCGAGTAGTGAAACTGCGGTGAATCAGGCTGCATTTGCTAAAACGACTACAGTTAAGCAAGCGTTGACCATGAAAGATGACAGCAAGGTACAGCTAAAAGGTTATGTGGTAAAAGCTGTCGGTGATGAAAAATACCAGTTCCGTGACAATACCGGCACCATTACTGTCGAAATTGATGATGAACTTTGGCAGGGTAAACCAGTATCAGCTAAAACACCTGTGGTAATCATTGGTGAAGTGGACATTGACTATAAACCTGCGAAACGTGTTGAAATTGATGTCGACCAAGTTCAGTTTTAATTTCAGCATGATTTCCTGAACTGAATCTGAAGATAGCAACAAAAAACCACATGCAAGTTACCAAAAAGCATGTGGTTTTTTTGAGTCTGAAACTTTTTCAAGGCAAGATAGAAAGGTAAAACAAGCGGAGCATAACATGCGTATTCTTTTGGCAGAGGATGATGAATCTCAGGCGGAAAGTATTCAAACCTGGCTGGAAATGGACGGTTATGTGATTGATCGGGTTGATCGTGGGGATCATGCCATTCTGGCGATTGAACAGCATCAGTATGACTGTATTTTGCTGGACCGTGGCCTGCCGAATACAACCGGAGACGACATTCTTAAAAGCTTGCGCAATAAACAGAAAGATACGCCCGTTATATTTATTACCGCCAAGGACAGTATTCATGATCGGGTCGCAGGACTCGATCTAGGGGCCAATGATTATCTGGTAAAACCTTTCAGTCTGGAAGAACTTTCCGCTCGCGTTCGTGCCCAGCTCAGACAAAAACAGCAAATGCCAAATCATATCCTGCAATGGCAGGATCTTAGTCTGGACAATCAGGCCAAGACTGTAATGAAGGCGGGGCAGAGCATTAATCTGACTGCAAAAGAATTCCAGATTTTATATAAGCTGATGCAAAAACCAGAACATATCATTACCCGAGAACAGCTGGAAGAATCACTCTATGCCTGGGGAGATGAAATCGAAAGCAATGCGATTGAAGTCTTTATTTATCAGCTACGTAAAAAAATCGGTAGCCAGATGATTAAAACCATTCGTGGCTTGGGCTACCGGATGCATAAACCCGAGGCCTCCATATGAAGGCACCTATTTCCCTGCAAAGTCGGCTGATTCAACATGCCATGTTCAGTTCCATACTGGCAGGATTTCTGGCGTGGCTGCTGTTATTGGGAATTTCCAGCTATCAGGCGATTGATCTGCATGATGACCTGATGGAAGAAATTTCAGAGTTACTTCTAGGAGATGTGAACCAAGCCAAAAATACGCAGGTCGATGAAATCAGTGAGCAGTTTGATATTCAATATGCCCTACTACTGAATCAGCAGGTACTGACCACTTCAATTGATGATGAACTGATTAATGAGATACCAGTTGCACAGAAAAACGGATTTCACTTTGATTATGAAAATGGCCATTTTATTCGCATCCTGATTGCTGAAGATCAAGACTTGAAAGTGAAAGTGGTACAACCGCTTTCAGTACGCTTTGATGAGCTTTGGCAAACGACTTTAGGTTTCGCCGGGATTTTATTTATCCTATGGATATTACAGTGGCTGATTTTACGTTTTGCCATTAAGCGGCAATTAAGACCTTTAAATAAAATTTCCCGAGAAATTGGTTCCAAATCTGCTCAAGATCTCAGTCCGGTTCAAAGTCCTGATCCTGAGATTACTGAACTGCAACCGATTGTCCGTCAGCTGAATGCCATGTTGAGCAGGCTGGAAAAATCATTGGCTGCCGAGCAACGTTTCACTGCCGACGCTTCACATGAGTTGCGTTCCCCATTGTCTGCCATTCAAATGCGTTTACAGGTGCTGAAACGTAAATATCAGGAAGATGCCCAACTTAGGCAAGCGTTACAGATGATTCAGAATGACGTCAACCGCGGAACGCAGATTCTGGAAAACTTATTGCTATTGGCTCGGCTTGATCCAGAACATGCAGAGCAGCTGCCCAAACAGCAGGTGAATCTTAAAGTATTGGTTCAGGAGGTCTTACAAGCTTTAAAACCTCTTGCTCAGGAAAAAGAGATTCACTGGAACTTAAAACTCGAAGATGCAGTGATTGAAGCAAATGCAGAGCTGATTTTTAGCTGTATCCGCAATCTGGTTGATAATGCCATTCGTTATACGCCTGTGCAGGGACAGGTCGAAATCAAGACGATAGTTGAAAGCCAGAATCTACAACTCGTGATTGAAAATTCGGGAGAGGGAATTCAGGAAGAAGTTGTTCAACGTTTAGGTGAGCGTTTTTACCGCGCCTTGGGCACGCGAACACAAGGTTCAGGTTTGGGACTGTCGATTTGTCAAAAGATTATGCAGTTACATACGGCCAAGATTGATTATGCGCCGTCAGTTTTGGGTGGACTTAAAGTTTCATTAATTTTTCAATCTAAATAATATAGTCATTGGATCTAGCAATTAAAAAAGCAGTATGCGCTGATTCATACTGCCTGTTCCCACGTTTATTATTTTTGGAGTATTTAAATTACTTAGTCAGGATGAGACGATTGTTACGAGTCAAACGTAGACGGTATTCTTCACCCGCATGCATGATCCGGATTTCTCGTCCTAGCGCAAATAAATTGTTCGAATGCAACATCGGTAGCGCATGCTGAGTATCATTATTACGGGTAAATAGGCTAAATGGTGCGTTCATTCCGTCGACTCCGTGGTGTGTTTTGGATTGATTTAAATGATAATCATTATCGAATAGATCTGTCAACGAATAATTGCTTCATTTATAAAAAACTTTAATTTGCTTACAATCTGTAAAACTTCAATGGTTCAGAACATTATGTCCAAAGCCACAATTCATGTCGCAATCGCTATTTTATTTCATCAAAATCAGGTTCTGGTCGGTTGGCGTGAAGCCAAACAGCATCAGGGCAATAAATATGAGTTTCCAGGCGGAAAAGTAGAACAGGGCGAATTGCCTGTAGAGGCATGTCGACGTGAAGTGATTGAAGAAGTCAGAATTGATATTGAGCAATGGCATACCTTTGATTTTATTTCGCATGAATATGAAGATGTCATCGTCAATCTGCATATTTTCCATGCTTCGGTTCAGCCAGAACAATTAGCTGAGATCAAGCAGCCTTGGCGCTGGTATAGCCGGGATGAACTCAGTGAGCTGAACTTTCCTAAAGCGAATCAGGCCATGATTCAAAAGCTACAATGGCCGCGGAAGATCAAAATTTCTGACGACTTAAGTCACCTGAATAATCTGGAAAAAGACCAGATGCTATATTGGCGAGTAATGGCCAGCCCTGAATACATCAGCCAGTTACAACAGATTCCAGTCGATCAGTTATCCAGATTGATCATCAATCAGGGACTTTGGTCACAACTGAATGAATTGCAGCAGCAAACCATTCGTACCATTCACCTGAAACAGTCTCAATTGATGCAACTACAAAAAGGGGAGCTGGCTGGTGGTTATCGTTATCTTGCAGCCTGTCACGATCTGGAAGCATTAAAACATACAGAAAACATAGGCTGTGAAGCAGCTTTACTCAGCCCGGTACTGGCAACAGAAACACATCCTGATACCGCAGCTTTGGGCTGGGAAAAATTTAAACAGATGGCTAAACAGGTACAGATTCCTGTATTTGCCTTAGGTGGTATGAAGGCTGAAGATCTAGACTATGCTCAAAACCAGCATGCTTATGGGATTGCAGGGATCCGTTATGTTTAAGTCAAAAACTTATTATAAATAACTAGGCTCACGTCAGGGCCTTAAAATTTCTTTAAGGCCTGCTGAGCTTGCTGAATGGCTTTGGTGTTTTTTTGCAGTTGAGCTGCTTTCAGGCGTACCTGCCAGAGCTGCTTTTTCATTGCATTGGTTTGCGCATAACTCAAACCACGTAGGGCAAAAGCATCTGCACGGGCCGGCTGGTTTTTACGGTTTGCGATCAGACCAAGATACAGATAAGTTTCTGAGGCTTGAGGTGCCAAACGCTGGGCCTGGACTGCAGAAGTTTCAGCTTGATTATATTGCTGCTTGCTATAAGCCTGCTGAGTTTGCTTCATCAATTTTTTAAATGCAGGTAAGTTACGTCCGTCATCAAATTTTTGTGACTGGGGCTTTTGCTCAGGGATCACAATTTTTTGACGTTTAATCTCTGGTCGATCATAGGGCGTAATCACTACACCATCAGGTGTAGAGGACTTCGGTTTTTGCTGAACCGGAGGTTTGGACGGAGCCGCAGGCTGTTCTGGTTCCGACATGCTTTGGCAGCCCACCAGACCGAGGATGAGCAGACCAGGAATCAATTTTCTTAACATAAACATAGGCTCAATTATTGGCTATAACTTCCACTCGCGATAATACGGGTTTGTTTAGCAACTTCGCGTTCTATTTCTGTTTCACTTTCTTGTATATAACGACTGAGATCATCTTCTTCCTCATCTTCTAGTGAAGGTTCTGAATCAATCGTATAAGGCTCGGTGGCGTAATGTGAAATGCCACAAGCAGTCGCCTGATTTGGTAGAGCATGGCGTGAAATCGGAATATACATGGCACCATCACAGCCTTGGGCAGTCAGTTTACCTGTATAACGGTCCAGCCAGTGCCATTCAATTTCATTAGGCTGAGCCAGATTCACCGGCTTCTGACGTAGCTGTTTCATGACATTGGTCCAGACCGGAAGGGCACCTGAAGAACCGGTTAATCCAGTGACTTTGTTGTCATCCAGACCTAACCAGACCACTGTCATATAATTGCCAGAATAACCTGCAAACCATGAATCACGGGTATCGTTTGTCGTACCCGATTTACCCGCCAGATTCAGGTTACGTGGCAAACTGTTATAAGCAGAACGACCAGTACCACTCGACATGACCTGTTGTAAACCATAATTCAGAGCATAGGCTGATGCTGGATCAATCGTCGGCTGAACACTTAAGCTGTAACGTTCAAGCGAGTGGCCATTCGCATCGACTACAGAACGAATCGATTTCACCGGATATTTAAAGCCACCTGTTGCGAAGTTGCCGTAAATATTCATCACTTCCATCGGTGACATATCTACCGCACCTAAATAAATAGATGGATAATTTGGTATGTCAGAAGTCACACCAAATTTTTGCAAATGGTTAATAAAGGTTGACAGGCCAAATTCCTGTGCCAAACGCACCGCAGACAGGTTATAGGATTGTGATAGGGCAAGAGACATCGGTACTACACCATGTACACTACCGCTATAGTTTTTCGGAGTCCATGGTTTGCCATCACTTTGAATGGTGATCTGACTGTCTTCAATTGGACTGGCCCAGTGGTAACGATTTGATTCTAGCGCTGTCAGATAAATCACCGGTTTGAGTAAAGATCCAACCTGACGTTTGGCATCTAAAGCACGGTTAAAACCGGTAAAGTCCTGAGTAGAGCCTACTGCTGCAACCAGTTCGCCATTTTCAGGGTGTGCGACCAGAACAGCGCCTTGCAAATCTTTTAGACGGCCTGGATTGGCTTTGCTTAAACGGGCTACACTTTCCTTAAAGCTGTCTTGAATTCGGGTTTGTGCCAATGGATCTAAGGTGGTGAAAATACGCAGACCCTGGTTGGTTAAATCAGTTTCCTGATATTCGGTACGCAATTGACGGCGAACAATGTCCAGAAAATCCGGGAAGCGGGCAGGGCCCAAAGTTGGCTTGGAAATGACGTTCAGCGGACGGGCAGTTTCTATTTCATACTGATCTTGGGTCAGATTACCCATTACCAGCATATTATTCAGAACCACATCACGACGTTTTTTCGCAAGTTCAGGATTACGCCATGGGTTGTACAGACTTGGACCTTGTACCAGACCGACTAAAAAGGCCTGTTGAGAAATATTCAGTTCACGTAACGGGAGGCCAAAATAAAATTGTGAAGCAAGACCATAACCATTTACAGAATAGTTGCCATTTTGGCCCAAATTCACTTCATTTAAATAAGCTTCCAGAATCTCATCTTTGCCATAATGTAATTCAATCAGCATCGCCATAAAGGCTTCATTCACCTTACGTTTTAAGGTGCGTTCTGGTGTTAAGTAGAAATTCTTGACCAGCTGCTGGGTGAGGGTTGAACCACCTTGACGCTTACCACCAGTAATATTGCTCACCACTGCACGTGCAATCCCGCGTGGAGATACACCATGGTGATTGTAGAAATTGCGGTCTTCAGTAGCAATTAAAGCATCAATTAACGGTTTAGGCACTTTATTGAGCTTAATTAGCACACGGTCTTCATTATGCTGTGGATAAATACCGCCAATCAATAAAGGTTCCAGACGGGCAATCCCGCTAGAAGAGGGCTTGGTCGCACTTACTTCAGTAATCTGATCGCCATTAAAGCTGACTTTCAATACTTGTTCAGGTTCAACGCGATCGCCAAAGTCAAAGCCACGGGTATGTACATACATGGTATTGCCAGTGCTGACAAAGCTGCCCGATTTGGTATAGCTGTCTGAACCTTTATAACCCAGTAATTTTAATTCTTGTTGGAAATCCTGCTGGCTGACCGGGGCATTTACATACACTTCCATCGGGCGTGCGAAAACCTTGGCCGGAATATCCCAGCGTTGGCCTTCAAATTTTTCACGCACAATATTATCTAATTTAATCAAATAGATACTAAATGCTACAAATGCAGAAATGACTAGAATGGAGAAGATTAAGGCAATGAACCCCATACCTCGTTCAGATTTCATAAATGACGATAAGACCCTGTGAAATTGTGCTAATCATGCGAAGCTTTTCATTATTTTGCAATATTTAATCAATTATTGAGATTAAAATTAAAATTAAACTTCACATTTTCTCCTTAATTTCAATCTATTTCAATTCAATCCTGCATAGCTTTGTCATGTTATAAATTGTCATCCTATTCAAGCTTAATGTTATGATAAGCAGGATTCGAAGCGGAGCGACGACACTGGTGCAAATTTCCCACAAGACATTTCGAAATATCGGGTTGATTGGACGCCCGGATAAATCTTCAGTGGTTGAAACCTTATGCCTGATCCACGATCATCTGCTCAATTTAGGTCTACATCCTGTTTTTGATGCAGATACAGCTGAACTGGTTCCTTATCAGAATACCCAAACAGTTAGCCGCGCCTTGTTGGGCGAAGTGGTTGATCTGGTGATTGTGGTAGGTGGGGATGGTTCACTGTTACATGCAGCGCGGGCATTGGTAAAATACAATACGCCAGTGATCGGGGTGAACCGTGGTCGTTTGGGCTTCCTGACCGATATCAAGCCAACTGAAGTCATCTTTAAACTGGATCAGGTATTAAAAGGTGATTTTCAGACAGAACGCCGTTTCTTATTGGAAATGGAAGTTCGCTCTAAAGGTGAAATCATCTATGACGCGATTGCTTTGAATGATGTGGTCTTGCACTCAGGTAAATCGGTACACATGATTGATTTCGAGCTGAATATTGATGGACAATATGTCTATCGCCAGCATAGTGATGGCCTGATTGTATCTACACCGACCGGTTCAACAGCCTATGCACTGTCGGGTGGTGGACCGATTGTGCATCCAAGTATGGATGCAATTGTGCTGGTGCCGATGCATCCGCATACCTTGTCTTCACGTCCGATTGTGGTCGGAGGGCATAGTGAAATTAAACTAATGATTCGTGAAAATCGCGTACTGCCGATGGTGAGTGCGGATGGACAACACAGTGTGTCTTTGAATGTTGGCGATAGCGTCCATATTCGTAAGCATCCCTTTAAACTGAATCTTCTGCATCCGCCAGGTTATGACTTCTATAATGCATGTCGAACCAAACTGGGCTGGAATCAGGACTTCGACTATCTTAAGCAGGATTAAATATGAATATTGAACAAATGCTTGCCGTACTCAATCCTGAGATTGTAGAACGCTTAAGAACAGCCATTGAAATTGGCAAGTGGCCGAATGGTGTGGCACTGACTCAGGAACAGCGTCAGACCTGTATGCAGGCTGTCTATGCTTGGGAAATGAAAAACCTGCCAGAAACCGAACGTAGTGGTTATATCGATCGTGGCACTAAAGAAGAAGGTGAACAGTGTGACGATGATCATCACAAAAATGAGCCGGAATTCAAGCCAATCCGTTTCGTTTAATCGAAACCGAAAAAAAGACCACAGATGTGGTCTTTTTTAATGTCTGTTTTTTGGCTTGATCAAACTGAAAGGCGGCTATTCCAGAGCTCTCTAGCTTTTTGCATCGCTACTTCATAGCTGTCACATTCGCCCATGGTATACAGTGCAATGCCCATAGTTTCGACAACTGCGATCTCACCATATTCATGTGAGCGTTGACCTTCCCATACTTGTTTAAATACAGTCAGATCCAGCTCTTCTTCAATCGGACTACGGTTGTCGGTCAGTTTTGGTAATTCGTGCTCATAAAGTTCGCCATTCTTAATCCCGCAGATTAAAGTTTTGGCATCCGGGTTACGTTCAAATTCGCCACCTTCACCTTTAATGACTGCACTATTTTGATAACCTAACTTATAAGCGGACTGCTGATGTGAACTACGATAAGCAGGGTGGAAAATAGCCTGTAAAGTCGCTTTGGCATTAAATGGATTAATCAGACGTGCCAGTGTATGAATCGGGGAGCGTAGACCCATAACATTACGTAGCCCGATCAGCTCAGCCAGAATTGGAGAGATCACCTCCAAAGGCAGGTAAGCAAAATGTTTGTCTTTAAGCTGCTGTTCCACGTCAGCATCATTCTGGCAGATTGGATAGCCTAAGTAGTTAAGTACCTGTTCGGTATAGACCCGATTCAAGGTATGACCTGAAACACCATGCATCACGATATTATAGCCATGCTTGGCAAGAGTAAGCGCAGCCAGAATGAACCAGGGATAATGTTTGCGTTTGCCTGCATAAGAAGACCAGTCCAGATCAACATCCAGTGCCTTAAAATTCAGCTGGTCACGGGTTGCCTGCACAAAGCCTGCGAGTTCATCAACAGATTCTTCCTTGACACGTAATAGCATCAGAAAAGCGCCCAGTTGTACGTCCAGTACTTCATTTTTCAGGATCATGCTAAAAGCCTGATAGGCTTCTTCATAGCTTAAAGAACGTGCACCATTTTTTCCCTTGCCAATAATACGAATAAATTGGGCAAAAGGATGTTCGGCATCTTTATATATATTTCGCTTTGTGGTCATGGGCATAGATCAATCATGTTCATCAAGTATTGGCATATTTTACGCTGATATTGGTATTTCACCTTCTTATTTTGCAGAATTATTATAGTTTTATAAGACTATAGTCTAAGAGGTATTGTTTAGTATTTAGGCAAATTTAACATTTCGGGTTAAACAAAAGTCTAAAAAGCGGTTAAAATTTCACGCAATTCTTGTGTTTGCTTTATCTTCTGATCAATGCACTGACTTTTCTTAAAGATCAGTGTTCCTGTGATTGTTAAATGTACATACACATTCTAATTTCAGTATCAGATTAATTTTTTGATACATAGGCACTTTTTTGTTTCAGACAATGAAGTATTGGACGCTTGTTTTTTAAAAATAAGTGAAAACTGAATATTGCTTCTGGTTAGAAGTATATCGTGAAGTAAGGTTATGGCTAAAAAACCAATTTATAAGTCGCTTTATTTTCAAGTGATTGTAGCCATTATTGCGGGTATCCTCGTCGGACATTTCTCGCCAAGTGGTACACAAATCATTAATGGTGCAGAACAATATGTTCCAGGTTTGGGCGAACAACTGAAGCCGCTGGGTGATGCATTTATCCGTTTAATTAAAATGATCATCGCACCTGTGATTTTCTGTACCGTGGTTAGTGGGATCGCAGGCATGGAGAGTATGAAATCAGTTGGTAAAACTGGTGGTGTCGCTCTACTTTACTTCGAAATCGTGTCAACGATAGCGCTGATCATTGGTCTTCTGGTAATCAATATTGCCAAGCCAGGCGTTGGGATGAATGTTGATCCGGCATCGCTGGACACGGCCGGGATTTCTAAATATGTAGAGTCGGGTGCTTCTCAGTCTACCGTTGATTTCTTTATGAATATCATTCCAAATACGGTGGTTGGAGCATTTGCTGAAGGCGAAATCCTGCAAGTCCTTTTATTTGCGATCCTGTTCGGTTTTGCATTACACAAACTGGGTGCACAAGGTAAGCCAGTCCTCAAACTGGTAGATCAGATTTCACATGTGTTCTTTAACATCGTGAACATGATCATGAAACTTGCGCCTATTGGTGCATTTGGTGCGATGGCTTTCACGATCGGTAAATATGGGATCGGTTCTCTGGCGCAATTGGCCCAGTTGATCATCTGCTTCTATATCACCTGTTTGCTGTTCATCTTTATTGTGCTGGGTTCAATTGCTCGTTTTACCGGCTTTAGCATTGTCAAGATGATTCGCCTGATTCGTGAAGAGCTGTTGATTGTACTGGGTACTTCATCGTCTGAATCTGTATTGCCACGTATGCTGAAAAAACTTGAGCTTGCAGGTGCTGAAAAGTCAGTGGTAGGTCTGGTCATTCCAACAGGTTATTCATTCAACCTGGATGGTACTTCGATTTACCTGACAATGGCGGCAATCTTCATTGCACAGGCGACCAATACGCAACTTGATTTGTCTCACCAGATTACCTTGCTTCTCGTATTGCTCATTTCTTCTAAAGGTGCAGCGGGTGTAACTGGTTCAGGCTTTATCGTGATGGCAGCAACCTTAGCGGCTGTAGGTAATATTCCGGTTGCAGGTCTGGCCTTGATTCTCGGTATTGACCGCTTCATGTCTGAAGCTCGTGCCTTGACCAATCTGGTCGGTAACTCTTTGGCAACTCTGGTTGTAGCAAAATGGGTCGGTCAGTTAGACATGGACAAGCTGAACTATGCATTAGCAAATCCGGCTGAAATTGATGAAAAAATGGCGCAGGAAGGCAACAACGCTCATTAAATTCGAGTTCGTCTTGTAGGTCATAAAAAAGGAAGCTTCGGCTTCCTTTTTTATTTTTATCTGACTGTGAAGTTAGCGAAAAAATAAGTCAGGCACATGACAGCCTTTCTAAAAATAGTTAGCCTGTGCACAGGAAATAAAACGATAAACACGATAAGGATAAAAGAATGCTGGCTTACGATGCTGACCTGGAACTTTTCCGCGACAATTTCAAACGCTTTATGAATGAACATGTAGCGCCTTACTATGAAGAGTGGGAGCGTGAAGGCATGATGCCGCGTTCGGTCTGAAATGCGATGGGTGAAAATGGCTTCTTATGTGTCGATGTTCCGGAAGAATATGGTGGCTACGGTGTTCCGACCCACTATTCCCTGATGTTAATCGAAGAGTCGGCAAGAGCAGGCTATAGCGCAATTTCAACTGGTCTGTCTTGCCATTCGGATATCGCAGCGCCGTATATCCTGCATATTGGTACTGAAGAACAGAAAAAATACTGGTTACCGAAAATGGTGTCTGGTGAAGTGGTCGGTGCGATTGGCATGACTGAGCCGGGTGCTGGTTCTGATCTGCAAGCCATGCGAACCAATGCCATCTTGCAGGATGACCATTATTTATTGAATGGTTCTAAAACTTTTATCTCTAATGGTCAGCATGCTGACTTAGTCGTATTAGCCGTGAAAACCGATCCGCAAGCACGCGCCAAAGGTGTGTCTTTGATGCTGGTGGATACGCATCTGGAAGGCTTTAAAAAAGGTAAGAATCTGGACAAGATTGGTCTGCATTCACAGGATACTTCAGAGCTGTTCTTCGATAATGTCAAAGTACCGAAAGATCAGTTGCTGGGTCAGCCAGGTCAGGGCTTTGTATACCTAATGCAGGAACTCCCACGTGAACGTACCGCTATTGCTGCTACTGCACTGGGCGCCATTCGTGGCTCGATTGATGTAACGACTCAATATGTCAAAGAGCGTCAGGCCTTTGGTCAGGCGATTGGTCAGTTCCAGAATACCCGTTTTGTACTGGCACAGGCCAAGATTGACGAGCTGGCAACAGCAGCTTTCTATAACCAGAATGTTGAGTTGTATATGCAAGGCAAGCTAGATGTTGAAACTGCAGCAGCGCTAAAGAGCTTCTCAACAGATATGCAGATGAAAGTTGCTGACAATCTGCTTCAGCTCTTTGGTGGTTATGGCTATATGACTGAATATCCGATTTCGCGTTTCTTTGTTGATGCCCGCATTCAAAGGATCTATGGCGGTACCAATGAAATCATGAAAGAAATTGTCGCTCGCGGTCTGCTTGGACGTTAAAACTTAACAGATAAAAAAAAGAGTCCGAAATGGACTCTTTTTTTATGGAAAGAATATTCTTGAAATCTAGATATTTTATTATTTTAAGATTTTAATACATCCAGACATTCATGAATAAAAATTGGCAAATCATTTGGTACTCGAGATGAAATCAGCTGATTATTGTCATTGACCAGTTCGACATCATAATAAGTCGCACCCGCATGTTGTACCCGAGGTGCATGCGCACGGATACTGGTAATAATGCGGTTCTTTAAAACATCAGCTTCACTGAGTAATAAAGATGCGTCACAAAGACTGAAGATGGTCTTTTTGGCCTCATTAAAAGCCTGAATGAAATGTAAGACTCGCGTATCGTTGGTGAGGGATACAGGCGATTCACCGCCCGGAATAAGTAGGCCATCAAAATCATCAATACTGATATGATCAATTCCCCGATCAATGGTTACACTCGACTGGCCATGGACCATGTACGACTTTTCCGGCATGTAGTTCAATATTACAGACACTGTGCTCTGCAGCGAGTAAGGCCGCAACAGGCTCAGTATATTCAAGATCTTCAAAATTATTCGTTACAAGTACCGCTATTCTTTTTGGCATTATAGGCACCCCCAATATAGTTTTAAATTAGACTAGCGATTTAAGGTTTAAAAAACGTCTCTGCTTTGTAACTAAATAGTGATTTAGTGTAAAAAATCCAATTAAATCAAAGGAAAATGATTAAAAAAACAGTTTTCTATGTGCATTTTATTGTGAACTGCCACTCAGATTTTAAGTAGTCAAACTAGAGGTATTGAGATGGCTTTATTTTTATTTTCTTATGCTTAAAATCGTTATGTAAATTAAGAAATAGTGATATTTCATCTTGATAGAAATCAGTTAAGATGAGCGGGCAAAGTTTACAATTTGATAATGTAAAACATGCGAAAATGCTGAAAGAAATGTTACCAGATATGACTAAAGCGATGAACGGTTAAAATCAACTCCCTGTTTTTAAGAATTAATCTACTAAAGTTATATTGTGTAACATTTGCAGCGCACTAATTGTTATACTGCACAGATAAGGTTTATGAAGGGCGACATCACGATGATCAACGACGATCAAAACACAACGGCTTCTTTAGATTTGGCTAAAATTCGTGAAGATATCGATTCAGTTGATCAACAAATCCAGCAATTGATTAACCGTCGTGCACGTTTGGCTGAGGCTGTAGCAAAAGCGAAATTCGCATCTGAAGAAAATCCGCTGTTTTACCGTCCGGAACGTGAAGCACAGGTTTTGCGCAATGTTATGGAGCGCAATGAAGGACCATTGTCAGATACGACGATGGCACGTCTGTTCCGCGAGATCATGTCGGCTTGTTTGGCGCTTGAAGCACCGCAAAGTATTGCATTCTTGGGACCTGTTGGTACCTACACACACTCAGCAGTATTGAAACATTTTGGTCATGATGCTGTGGTTCGTCCATTACCCACCATTGATGAAGTGTTCCGTGAAGTAGAAGCGGGCAGTGCACATTATGGTCTGGTACCGGTTGAAAACTCCTCTGAAGGGGTAGTGAACCACACTTTAGACTGTTTCAAGACTTCGCATCTGAATGTGATTGGCGAAGTAGAATTACCCATTCATCACCAGTTCCTGATCTCTGAAAATACCCGTAAAGACAGTATTAAACAGATCTATGCACATCAGCAAACTCTGGCTCAGTGCCGTAAATGGCTGGATGCTCATTATCCAGGTGTAGAACGTGTGGCACTCAGTTCAAATGCTGAAGCTGCGCGCCGTATTCAGAATGAATGGCATTCTGCTGCGATTGCTTCTGAAATTGCTGCGAATATTTATAATCTTGAGATTATGCACAGCAATATTGAGGACAATCCAGAAAACACTACACGCTTCCTGGTAATTGGCCGTGAAAAAGTGCCACAAAGTGGTAATGATAAAACTTCATTACTGGTTTCTGCACATGACCGTGCCGGTGCATTGCTGGAAATTCTGGCTCCATTTGCCAAACACAACATTAGTCTAACCAGTATTGAAACTCGACCTGCACTTCCTGAAAAATGGGCTTATGTATTCTTTATCGATCTTGAAGGTCATATTGAGCAGGAAAATGTTAAAGCTGCGATCGAAGAAATTCGTCCGCTTGTGAAAGAAGTCCGCGTGCTTGGTTCATATCCTGCAGCTGTTTTATAAAAGCAGCCTTTCGTGGTTAGTGCGAGGGTGCTAACCACTGTTTCATCTGTAAATCGGAAGTATAAAATGTCGTTTGTCCCAGCCAATGAAGGCATCTCTAAATTAAAGCCATATCAACCAGGTAAACCGATCAATGAACTTGAGCGTGAGTTGGGCATCACTGGTATCGTAAAACTGGCTTCAAATGAAAACCCGCTGGGCTGTTCAGATAAAGTCAAAGAAGCAGTGGCTGCGGAACTGGCGGAAATTGGCCGTTATCCTGATGGCGGTGGCTTTATCCTGAAAGATCAGATCAAGACACAATTCGGTTTTGATCATGATCAGATTACTTTGGGTAATGGTTCAAACGACTTACTTGAAATATTTGCCCGTGCATTTGTTTCTGAAAAAGATTCAGTGATTTATAGCCAGCACGCATTTGCGGTATATGCATTGGTCACTCAAGCGATTAATGCAGAAGCAATTGAAGTCCCAGCAAAAGGTTTCTCACATGACCTTGAAGCGATGGCGGCTGCGGTGAAAGACAACACCAAGCTGATCTTTATTGCGAACCCGAACAACCCGACAGGCACCTGGTTTGAAGAAGCTGAATTTGAAGCCTTCATGCAGAAAGTGCCAGCGAATGTCATCGTGGTACTGGACGAAGCTTATGTGGAATATTTCCCGGAAAACTTCAACAGCCTGAAATTCCTGAAACAGTATCCAAATCTGATCGTGAGCCGTACGCTGTCTAAGTGCTATGGTCTGGCTGCACTGCGTGTTGGTTTTGCTTTGGCATCTGTTGAAGTAACTGATTACCTGAACCGTATCCGTCAGCCATTTAACGTCAACCATTTAGCGATGGTGGCTGCGGTTGCTGCACTGAAAGACGAAGCATTCATCGAGAAATCTCGTGAAGTAAATAAAGCAGGTATGGCACAGCTAGAAGCTGGCTTCAAAGCTTTGGACCTGAACTATGTACCTTCACGCGCGAATTTCATCTTGGTCGATGTACAGGCTGATCCAGCGGAAACATTTAACAAGTTGTTGAAAGAAGGTGTGATCGTGCGTCCAGTGGGTATTCCAAACCACTTGCGTGTATCGATTGGTACTGAAGCTGAAAATGCCAAATTCCTTGCTGCATTAGGCAAAGTGCTTGGCTTAGAGGCGAAAGCTTAAGTTATGTTGCAGCCACTGTTTGAAAAAGTTGCCTTTATCGGACTTGGACTGATTGGTTCAAGTCTGGCGCGTGTCATCAAGGCTGAGCATTTAGCCAATGACATCGTGGCATCAACCCGCTCACAAAAAACCTTGGAAGATGCCAAGGCACTTGGTCTGATTTCCCACGGCTATGCAGATCCTATAGAAGCCGTTAAAGGAGCAGATCTGGTGGTGCTGGCATTACCTGTTCGTGCTACCCAGAAAGTGCTAGAAACGATCAAGCCTTATTTGTTGGAAAATGCCATTCTGACCGATGTTGGCAGTACCAAAGGCAATGTGGTAGAAGCAGCCAAAGCTGTGTTTGGTGAAAATCTACCAGCCGGTTTTGTGCCGGGGCATCCAATTGCGGGTGCTGAACATACCGGCGTGCATGCAGGTAAGGTCGATCTATTTGCCAATCACAAGGTGATTTTGACGCCGTTACCAAGCAGCGGACAATGGGCGGTCGATAAACTGATTCAACTGTGGCAGGTGGCTAAAGCGGAAGTGATTTGTATGGATGTGGAAAAGCACGATGAAGTGCTGGCCCATACCAGTCATCTTCCGCATCTGATGGCCTTCAACCTGGTCGAACAACTGGCCAAGCGCGAAGACAATCTGGATATTTTTCGTTATGCTGCCGGTGGCTTTCGCGACTTCTCGCGTATTGCCGCCAGTGATCCACAAATGTGGCATGACATCTTTTTTGCTAATAAAAAGGCGATTCTCAATGCCGTGGACGGCTTTGAAGCTCAACTCGCGATTATCCGCAAGCTGATTGAAGATGAAGATTCACAAGCTTTAATGGGCTTGTTGGGGCATGCGCAAGCCGCGCGTCAGCACTTCAATCATATGCTCGCCAAGAAACCTCTCATGGAGAAAAATAAAGTGACACAACAATTTACCATTCAACCAGGTGCCAAGACGTTCCAGGGTAAATTTACCGTGCCAGGTGACAAATCTGTGTCACACCGTTCCATCATGTTTGGTGCCATCGCTGAAGGCACAACGCATGTGACGGGTTTCCTTGAGGGTGAAGATGCACTTGCAACTTTACAAGCCTTCCGTGACATGGGCGTGAGCATCGAAGGCCCTAAAAATGGTGAAGTGACCATTCATGGTGTGGGTATGCAAGGTCTGAAAGCACCGAAGTCTGCGCTTTACATGGGTAACTCTGGTACTTCGATGCGCCTGCTGGCTGGCATGCTGTCAGCTCAGAAATTTGATTCGGTGATGACGGGTGATGCATCCCTGTCTAAACGTCCAATGGAGCGTATTGCAAAACCATTACGTTTGATGGGCGCGCAGATTCAAACTACGGGTGAACGTGGTACACCACCAGTATCGATTACGGGTAATCAAAACCTGAAAGGTATTCAATACGACTTGCCAATGGCATCTGCTCAGGTGAAATCAGGTATTCTGCTGGCGGGTCTTTGGGCGGAAGGTGAAACTTCAGTGACTGAACCTGAACCAACCCGTGACCATACTGAACGTATGTTGCGTGCTTTTGGTTATGAAGTAAAAACTGAAGGCAACCGTATTTCCCTGCAAGGTGGCGGCAAGCTGGTGGGTACTAACATTCAGGTGCCTTCTGATATTTCATCTGCAGCTTTCTTTATGGTCGGTGCAGCGATTACTGAAAATTCAGACGTGACTTTGGAAGCGGTAGGCATTAACCCGACCCGTACTGGTGTGATTGAAATCCTGAAACAGATGGGTGCGGACATCACTGTTGAAAATGAACGTATTGCAGGCGGTGAACCGATTGCAGACATTCGTATTCGCGGTACACGTACGTTAAAAGGCATTCATATGCCAGAAGACCAAGTGCCACTAGCAATTGATGAATTCCCGGCATTATTCATTGCTGCTGCATGTGCAGAAGGCCAAACGATTCTAACTGGTGCTGCTGAGCTGCGTGTCAAAGAATCTGATCGTATTCAGGTGATGGCTGATGGTTTGAAAACCATGGGTATTGATTGCACACCAACTGATGACGGCATCATCATCGAAGGTAAAGGTAAGACAGGCGACTGGTCACCAATCTTTACTGGCGGTGAAATTGAATCGCATCATGATCATCGTATTGCCATGAGTTTCTCGATAGCAGGTCTGCGTAACTCAGGTGAAATCAAGATTGTTGGGACTGAAACCGTCGCAACCAGTTTCCCAACCTTCACTGAACTGACTTCTCAAGCTGGTCTGGCGATTGAAGTGACAGAATAATTCTAAAATTTACATGAAACAGCCAAGCTTTTGCTTGGCTGTTTTGTTTATATTGGCTTATGCTAAAACCATACAACAAAAAAGCCATTTGGATGTAGCAATGCGAAAATTAAAATTTATGGCCAATCCTCAGAGCCAGGAACAATTACAGGGCAGTCAGCAGACTCAGGAATATGTGGCACATCTGCTGACGGAAGAGCTCGGTAAATATGGCTTTAAGACCTTGGCGCAAAGTGGCTCACAAGTGGCCGTAAGTGTCGATGAACACGAGTTGCCATTATCAGTGAGCTGTGAGACACGAGACCAGGAAGGGCACCTGATTTGTGAAATCGCCTCTTACCCGGATGAAGAACAGGACTGGCTGGACCGGATTACAGAACAAAGTTTATTAAATCAGTTGGCACAAGCTGTTGAAGCATCGTTGAAAGAACAAGAAAGTTTTAGTGAGTTTGAGTGGAAGAACTAGTTCAACAAATGCAAAGTCTTTCGCCTATATTGCAAAGTAAACGTCTTGTTTTAGATTATTTTAAGTCATCCGATGCTGCGGAAGCCTATGCCTCGATTACCCCGAGTTTGACCCGTTTTATGGCATGGGATGCACCGGAATCTGAACAGGTATTTGCAACAGTCTGGCAAAACTGGCTAAACAATATGGCTAATCATAAAGAATATATCTTTGTGATTCGCCATATTGAAAGACATGAATTTATCGGATTATGCGGTTTGCATCGACTGCATGATGAAATACCTGAAGTGGGTATCTGGATTCGTGAAAAGGCGCATGGTCATCATTATGGACATGAGGCAGTACGTTGTATTGTGGGCTATGCTTTTAATACATTAGGGATTAAAGTTTTGAGCTATCCGGTAGCAGAAGAAAACTGGGCTAGCCGAAAAATTGCAGAACGTCTGGGTGGGAAAATTTCTAGCCACTTAGATAAACCTAAATATCGGGCTGTAATTTATGAAATTCATGTTAAAGATTTTATTTCTGAATAAAAAACCTCATCATTCGATGAGGTTTTTTTGATTAGCTTAATGCGAGGAAACGGCTCATCGCAATCCGAAGCTGTTTTAAATAACCAGTAAAGAAGTGGTTTGCACCGGGCAAGATCGTGACCAGATGACGTTGAGGCTTGGCCCATTCAATCATGTCGGATAAAAGCGTGACATCATCCGCTTCACCATGAATAAATAAAATATCACCTTTGATCTGTGGAGTAACATAGTGACGTAGGCCAGCTACGGTTGCAGTCGGTAGACCACACAAAATCACTTTTGAAGGTTGCAGTTCAACTGGCAGGGCGGCGTAACACTTGACCATGACATGTGCACCAAAACTGAAACCGCCTGCCAAGAAAGGCAGGCCAATATGTTGGCGACGCGCATATTTAATGACTTCAAGTATATCATCCGTTTCGCCAAAGCCTTCATCATGTAGACCGGCACTTTGACCAGAACCACGGAAACTTGGACGATAGACAACACAACCACGCTCTAAAAACATTTGTGCCAGTAACACTGGAACCTTATGTTGTGGTGTGCCACCTTGTAATGGATGGGGATGACAAACAATCGCGAATCCTTTCACTTCACCCTGAGGATAATCCACAAAAACCTCAAGTTGGCCAGCAGGGCCTGGGAGGAAGATTGGTTCGGACATAGCAAACCGATAAATTGCAGGAGAATTTTCTATTTTAACGATTATGATAAATAAAAACATGAATTGGAATTAAAATAAGTCTACTGATATAGTTTGATTAATCATTTTTTAACCAGGTTGCTATGCTTGCTTTAATTTCTCCAGCCAAGACTCTAGATTACGAAACACCTTTACCTACCGATCAATTTACTCAGGCAAGATTGCTGGAACATTCCCAGGAATTGATAGAAGTTGCCCGCAAGTTATCAGCAACTGAAATTTCCAGCTTAATGAGCGTCAGTGAAAAAATTGCCAATTTGAATGCGGAACGCTTCAGAGACTGGCAGCCGGATTTTGATTTTTCCAATGCTCGTCAGGCAATCTTTGCCTTTAAAGGGGATGTTTATACCGGTCTGGATGCTTACCAATTAAAGCAGGATCAGATTCATTACGCACAGAACCATCTGCGTATGTTATCCGGCCTCTATGGCTTATTGCGTCCGCTGGATCTGATGATGCCTTACCGTTTGGAGATGGGAACCAAATTGACTAACCCACGTGGTGCTCATCTCTACGAGTTCTGGGGACATACCATCACTGACCTGATCAATCATGATCTGGCAGCAGCAGAGTCTGAAATTCTGGTCAATATTGCCTCCGATGAATATTACAAAGCAGTGAAAGAAAGCAAAATTCAGGCTGAAATCATCAAGCCGGTATTTTTAGATCAGAAAAATGGCAAATATAAAGTCATCAGCTTCTATGCCAAGAAAGCTCGTGGTTTAATGGCGCGCTTTATCATTGAAAACCAGATTAAACGAACTGAAGACTTAAAAGCCTTTAATACCGATGGGTATTATTTTGATGCTGAAAGTTCACTAAAAGGTGAGTTGGTATTTAAACGTGATGAGCAGCTGGCTGCTTAAGGTAAAAGATTCACCCAAGACTGAATGAAGAAATTTTCTTAAAAGTCTTGGGTAAATTTAAGTTTAACAATATTAGGTTGAGTTGAATAAAAATTAAAAAATAGGGAAGGAACTTTCAAAATATCATTTATTTAGAAGAATTTTTAACAGGAAATGGATGAATTTTTTAGAAGAAAAGCTAAATAAAATAATGAAAGCTATAGTGAACTTTAAAAGATATTTTTCACTCGATAAATTTATATAGTAAAGATAAATTTCTAAAAAAATAAAAAATAGAATCAATCAATTAATTTCTTTTAATATTAAAAAAATGACTAAAAAATAAAAAAATATGGCTTAAGAAATTATGATTAATTGAATAAGAAGTATAAAAAAATGAAGAATATAAAAACTCTAAATAATTGAAAAAACTGCATTTTATCGGGTTATTTGTAAACTATGTCATAATTTTATTGTTATTTTGTTAGCATAATTTCAATACTGTTACATAATTCAACTACAAAAATGAAAATTTATACAATTCCTATTTTTGTGCTGATGGTGGGTTTACTCGGTTATTGTGTTCACCAACAGGCCGAAACAAGAAAACATGAAGAGCTTCATCAGATTCTGAAAGAAGTACAACATTCAACTAAATTGCTGAATGCAAATCGGCCCCGACCTTAATAGATTTGCATAAGCTTTTTGATTAGGGGGTCAGGTAAAAAGATAAAAATAAAATCATAATAAATAAAAGAAAATTTAATAATAATAAAACTGACTTATATTAATTTTTAATAAAATATAAATTCTAAGAAGCAATCAGAAATCAATGTGTTATAATTTGCAAAAGATAAAGTTAGATCAAATTTACTTTAATTAAGTATTTGATTCTAATGATGAAAAAAGCTGCATAGGGGTTATGCAGCTTTTTTGTTTAGATTGTTTTTTGAGTTTTTCTAGCGCAGTTTTCTTACTGTTCGCTATTGAAACATTTTGACCCGCTAAATGGCGAAGCTGGCATATTCGTTGCTAACAGATCCTTAAAATTCATGAAGTTTTCTATAAAATTTCCTGGATTCGGCGGCATGCTTAAAGCATAAAGTTTACTCAATAGGGGCTAGGTCATGACGACTCCTAATCCATCTTCAGAAAATATGCTGGAACGTCTGTTCAAACTGAGTGAAAACAAAACCAGTTTCCGTACAGAAGTTCTGGCAGGTGTAACCACGTTCCTGACAATGTGTTACATCATTATTGTTAATCCGATGATTTTATCCGAAACCGGGATGGATCATGGGGCTGTCTTTGTAGCCACCTGTCTTGCAGCCGCAATTGGCTGTCTGGTAATGGGGCTAATTGCCAATTATCCAATTGCACTTGCGCCGGGTATGGGGCTAAATGCCTTCTTTACCTATTCAGTCTGTCTGGGAATGGGTGTGCCTTGGCAAACTGCATTAGGTGCAGTATTTGTATCAGGTTTGGTTTTCATTGCCATTAGTATGTTCAAAATACGTGAGGCGATTGTCAATGCCATTCCAATGTCTCTCAAACTGGCGATTGGCGGTGGTATTGGCCTGTTCCTGGCTCTGGTAGCACTGAAAAATGCTGGCATCATTGTTGATAATCAAGCGACTTTGGTGGGTCTGGGTGATTTGAAACAGCCAACTGTTATGCTTGCGCTACTTGGCTTCCTGTTAGTGGTGGTAATGCATCACTTCAAAGTACGTGGTGCGATCATTATCAGTATTTTGGTAATCACTGCAATTTCTACTGCTTTAGGTTATAACCAGTTCCAGGGTGTAGTGGGTCAAATTCCTTCACTGGCACCAACCTTCTTGCAAATGGACTTTCAAGGTCTGTTTACAGCTAGCCTGATCGGTGTAATCTTCGTATTCTTCTTGGTCGATCTGTTTGACTCTACTGGTACGCTAGTAGGTGTTTCACATCGTGCAGGTTTGTTAAAAGATGGTAAATTGCCGCGTCTGAAAAAAGCATTATTTGCCGATTCTTCTGCGATTGTTGCAGGTGCTGCTTTGGGTACTTCTTCAACTACACCTTATATTGAGTCATCAGCGGGTGTTGCAGCAGGTGGTCGTACCGGTCTGACTGCAGTTGTGGTGGGCTTGCTGTTCATTGCCTGCCTGTTCCTAGCTCCATTGGCTCAATCTGTACCAGGCTTTGCAACTGCACCAGCATTGCTATTTGTCGGTGTATTGATGATTCAGGGTATTGTCCATATTGAATGGGATGATATTACTGAAGCGGTTCCGGCGTTCCTGACCATTGTATTCATGCCATTTACGTATTCAATTGCAGACGGTATCGCAATGGGTTTTATCAGCTATGCGCTGATTAAACTGCTGACAGGTAAAGCGAATACTGTTCCATACATGGTATGGATCATCGCAGTACTATGGGCATTGAAGTTCTGGATGTTTGGCGGCTAATTTTTGTCGAATATCAAAAGGGTGTAAACTCAGTTTGCACCCTTTTTTATTTTTCTCAGGTTTAATCAGGAGTAGTGATGAACCGTCTTGAATTGATTCAGGCCTTGCCAAAGGCTGAGCTGCATGTGCATATCGAAGGTACCTTTGAACCTGAGTTAATGTTTGCGATTGCACAGCGTAATGAAATTAGCATTCCTTATAAATCGGTTGAGGAAGTGAAGCGGGCTTATAATTTCCATAATCTGCAATCTTTCTTGGATATCTACTACGCGGGTGCCAATGTTCTGATTCATGAACAGGACTTTTATGATCTGGCTTGGGCATATTTTGAAAAATGTGCGGATGATAATGTCGTGCATACTGAAATGTTCTTTGATCCGCAGACGCATACCGATCGTGGCATTGCCTTTGAAACTGTGATTAATGGCTTGCAGAAAGCCTGTGATGATGCGAAAGCTAAATTAGGCATTACTTCACATCTGATCATGTGTTTCCTGCGTCATCTTAGTGAAGAAGTAGCATTTAAAACATTAGAACAAGCGCTGCCTTATAAAGATCGGATCATTGGAGTGGGGCTGGATTCAAGTGAAGTCGGCCATCCACCGTCTAAGTTTGAACGTGTTTTCGCTAAAGCACGTGAAGCCGGTTTTCTGGTAGTCGCACATGCGGGTGAAGAAGGTCCGGCAGAATATGTCTGGGAAGCTTTGGATTTATTAAAAGTTAACCGTATTGACCATGGCGTACGTTCTGAGGAAGATCCAGAATTGATGCAGCGTTTGATTGCAGAGAAGATGCCGCTCACAGTATGTCCACTTTCAAACCTAAAGCTGTGTGTTGTGGATGATATGCAGCAACATAATATCCGTCGTCTGTTGCAGCAGGGTGCGCATGTGACAGTGAATTCAGATGATCCTTCGTATTTTGGTGGTTATATGAATGACAATTTCATTGCCATTGCTGAAGCTTTAGATCTAAGCAACGAAGAACTCAAACAGCTCGCAATTAATTCTTTTGAAGCTTCATTTATTTCTGATACTGAAAAACAGAAATGGATCAGCCTGATTCAGGCACTTGTTTAAAGCAATATTCTAGTCAATCGTTGCGCCCAAAGAGGGTAGAGTTCGCTCTGCCTTTTTATTTAATTTGATATATGAACCGAAGATGAAATTAAAATTCCTGTGGCCTGTTCTGGCCGTTAGCTTAATCAATCCTGCTTGTGCAGATACCTCAATGACTCAGAAAGCCCTGAAACCTGTGATTGAATATCAGTGTGGCCAAGAGCTGAAAGATTCCAAAGTCTGGAAAATGGGGACTTATTTCATGGCTGAAGCCAATAAACAGCATTTACAGCAAAAAGTGTGTGGCTGTGTGGGTGAGCATGCTTTGGAAGGTGTGCCGGCCAAAACCCTGTTAAAAGCAACCATTGATGAAGAAACTAAAAAAGAGCTAACCCGCAAAGCAATTGCCAATAGCTTAAAAGGCTGTATGGGCGAGTTTATCAATTAAAGATTTTTCGGTGCTGGCTTATCCAAACTTTACCTTTAGATTAGTAGTGAGTCTTCTTTCCTGTGATGGCTATGAGTCTGGCTGCGCGCAGATTAGACATCATGACTCATTTTTAGATTTCTTATTTCGATAAACTTCGGCACAATAGCGCATATTTTAAAAGCTGAAAAAAGGATAAAATCCGTGAAAAAATTATTGGCTGTTGTTGCTCCATTAACACTTGTTCTTTCTGCATGTGTAGCACCACAAGGTGCCAGCACCACAACTCAAGCAAGTACAGGTCAGCAACTCGGTTCTGCAGCCATTAAAATTGCCATCAATGCAAAATGTGTCACTGAACTGAACAATATTCCGGCTTGGCAAACTGCAACACGCTTAATGACAGAAACGCAAAAACAGAATATCCAGTCTGAAATCTGTGGTTGCGTGAGTGAAAAAGCACCACAAAACGTGACTGCAGTGGATTTGGCAACTGCAGCAATTGATCCGACAGCACGTGCGACTATTGTAGGTAATGTTGTTGCAAATACTATTAACGCTTGCGTGGCTGAAGCGGTAAACTAATTCAAAATCAAATTTGAATAGGCTGACTGGTTCAGCCTATTTTTTATGGGAAATAAAATGAATATTGCTGGTGTAGATGAAGCAGGGCGTGGGCCATTAGTAGGATCGGTGGTCGCTGCGGCTGTGATATTGGATCCGAATAACCCGATTGAGGGCTTAAATGATTCCAAGAAGCTAAGCGAGAAGAAGCGCGAAAAACTTTTTATTGAGATTCAGGAAAAAGCCCTAGCTTGGACCATTGCTGAGGCCTCTGCAGCAGAAATCGACGAGCATAATATTTTGCAGGCCTCTTTACTGGCAATGCGCCGCGCTGTGGAAGCATTAAGCATTCAGCCGGAACATGTACTGGTCGATGGCAACAAGATTCCTCAGGGCCTTGCGATGAGTTGTGATGCGGTCGTAGGTGGGGATGCCTTGCATCCTGAGATTTCAGCAGCCAGTATTCTGGCTAAAGTGACCCGTGATCGCCAGATGGTGGAGATGGATCAAAAATATCCGCAATTTGGCTTTGCCAAGCATAAGGGCTATCCGACCAAAGCACATTTTGAAGCGATTGCCTTACACGGGGTGATTGATGAACACCGTCGTAGTTTTGGACCAGTGAAAAAAGTGCTGGCAGCGTTGCTTGATTAGCAGCAGGCGGGCTAAAGTCTGATTATTTTGCTATGCAGTTGAAAATTAGCCAAATTAAAAGCGGCTTAAAAGCCGCTTTTATATTCATACAAAATTAACGGTTAAAGTTATTTTGTGTCTGGTTATCATCTTCATAAGAAGAAGGTTGATAATCCTGGTCAATATGCTGAAGATGTTCATGCATTGCACGTTCATGCTGGATACGCTGGTAAATCTCTTCACGGTGTACAGAGACTTCTTTCGGAGCATTTACCCCAATACGAACCTGGTTGCCTTTTACGCCAAGTACAGTCACGCTGACTTGGTCTCCGATCATTAAAGTTTCCCCGACGCGTCGAGTCAAAATCAGCATGTTTCTCTCCTTGCAAAATGCAAAACCTGCAATCTATTGAATGTAATAAAAAAACACAACCTAAAATTATATAATTAAAGTTTGAATAGAAAGTCCTGTCCATGAAATGAAGAGGTTAACTATCCAGACTGTTGAAAATCCTTAGGCTTAATATAACAGAGCCACTATAAAAAAAACTATAGTGGCCCTGCATTTTTGTAGAGATTTAATGAAATACTGTCAGACAATGACGGTATTTTGTAGTTCTCTTAAGCGCGTGCGCTAGATTCACCATGTTCACGGTCTAAACCGAACGCAGTGTGAAGTGAGCGAACTGCAAGCTCAAGATAATTCTCTTCGATAATCACAGAAATCTTGATTTCAGAAGTAGAGATCATCAGGATGTTGATACCTTCATCAGCAAGAGCAGTGAACATTTTGCTTGCTACACCTGCGTGAGAGCGCATACCTACACCGACGATAGACACTTTTACGATGTCATCACGAGTTGCAACTTCACGTGCGCCAATCGCTTGAGCTGTCTCTTCAAGGATTTTTTTGGCTTTAGCGAGTTCACCGCGGTTTACAGTAAACGTGAAATCAGTCGTACCATCTTCTTCAACGTTCTGGATAATCATATCCACTTCGATATTGGCATCACCAATTGGTTTAAGAATTTTAGAGGCAATACCTGGCTCATCTGGAACACCCAGAATAGTCAGTTTAGCTTCGTCGCGGTTGAACGCGATACCAGAGATAATTGGCTGTTCCATGTTGTCTTCCAGTTCAGTAGTAATAAGAGTTCCGACGTTGTTTTTGAAGTCTTCGTCAAATGCGCCATCAGTGTCATTATCGAAGCTTGAGAGTACGCGTAAAGGCACTTGGTACTTGCCTGCAAATTCTACAGAGCGAATTTGAAGAACTTTAGAACCTAAAGATGCCATTTCCAGCATTTCTTCGAAAGAGATACGGTCTACTTTTTTCGCTTTAGGAGCAACACGAGGGTCAGTCGTATATACGCCATCAACATCTGTGTAAATCTGACATTCATCCGCTTTTAGCGCTGCAGCAAGGGCAACACCTGAAGTATCAGAACCACCACGACCTAAAGTTGTGGTATTGCCATCAGCATCAAAGCCCTGGAAACCTGCAACCACAATCACGCGGCCTGCATCTAGGTTTTCAGTCAATACATCAGTATCAATAGATTCGATACGTGCTTTGGTGAATGCGCTGTCAGTTTTAATACCAACCTGGCGACCAGTTAAAGATTTAGCTTCAACGCCAATTGAATTCAGCGCCATAGCTAACATGGAAATCGTTACCTGTTCACCCGTAGAAACCATTTGGTCAAGTTCACGTGGGTCAGGGGTTTCGGTAATGGCTTTCGCGAGAGCAAGCAAGCGGTTGGTTTCACCACTCATAGCAGATACGACTACAACCACCTTGTGGCCATGGTCATGCCAGCGCTTCACACGACGAGCAACATTGAGAATGCGCTCGGGAGTACCCATTGAGGTACCGCCATATTTTTGAACGATTAATGCCATAGTTGTTCCATATAAACCATGACCCTGATTTTCCGATCAGGGTCAGTTACACAAAATGAAGTTTTTATTTTGCTTCAAGCCAAGCTGCTAAATCAGCCATCACTGGAGCAAACTTCTCGTTAAGTGGCGCGCCACCTTGTGCCAAGTCAGGTTTACCACCACCTTTACCACCTAGCTCAGTTGCCAAGTGTTTGATGATGTCACCCGCTTTAATAGAAGCAGTAAAGTCTTTCGCCACAGATGCAATCAAGCTAACCTTGTCACCCTCTACACCTGCAAGAACAATGACTGCATTTTCTAATTTTGATTTCACACCGTCGTGCAGGTTACGTAATGCTTTTGCATCCATATTCTGAACAGTAGTGATTAATGTTTTACGGCCTGCAAGCTCTTGAACCTGACTTAAAAGTTCACCGGCTTGTAAGCTTGCCAATTTTTGATTCAGCTGTTCGATCTGTTTTTGCAATTGATGTGCAGTGTCCACCACAGCTTCAACTTTTTCGACTGTTTGATGGTTCTGTGCTTTTAACAAACCATTGATGTATTGAACATCACGATCGACTTTCTGTACGACTTCAACCGCTTTAGTACCAGTTACGGCTTCAATACGACGTACACCTGCTGCTACACCACCTTCAGAAGTGATTTTGAACAGACCAATGTCACCTGTACGTTTCACATGAATACCGCCACACAGCTCGATCGAGAAGTTTTTCTCGTCAATCACTGAACCCATAGACAATACGCGAACTTCTTCACCGTATTTCTCACCGAACAGCATCATCGCACCTTTGGCTTTCGCAGATTCGATGTCGAGCAGTTCAGTCGTAACAGGCGTATTGGCAATCACTTCAGCATTGACAAGACGTTCAATTTCTTGCAACTGTTCAAAAGTTACAGGCTGATCGTTAACAAAGTCGAAACGCAGAACGTCAGACGCAACCAATGAACCTTTTTGTTGTACGTGTGAACCCAGGATTTGACGTAGGGCAGCGTGGAGCAAGTGAGTTGCAGAGTGGTTACGAGCAGTTGCAGCACGAATCTCGGCTTTAACCATTGCTTCAACGTTTTGAGTAACTTTAAGGTTACCCATAGTCACGATACCTTGGTGAACGAATGCACCACCAGATTTTTTGGTATCTTGAACTTCAAAGATACCTGTATCGTTTTTGAAGAGCCCTGTATCACCGATCTGACCACCGCTTTCTGCATAGAAAGGAGTTTGGTTCAGAACAATCAGTGCTTCGTCGCCTTCAACCACTTCGTCAACCTGTTCGCCATCTTTGTAGATCGCGATGATTCGACCTTCGCCTGCTGTTGCGTCATAACCTTCAAACTGAGTTTCGCCTTCAACTTTAACAACGCTGTTATAGTCGATTGCGAATTTACCTGCATCACGTGCACGTTGACGTTGAGCCGCCATTTCTTTTTCAAAGCCAGCTTCGTCAATGGTTAAATCACGTTCACGTGCGATATCTGCTGTAAGGTCAGTTGGGAAGCCATAAGTGTCATAAAGTTTGAATACGATTTCACCTGGAATCACAGAACCTTTCAGATTTGACAATTCGCCTTCAAGCAATTTCAGACCTTGCTCAAGTGTTTTAGCAAACTGTTCTTCTTCTTTCAGCAAAGCGGCTTCGATACGTGCTTTGTTTGCTTCAAGTTCAGGATAAGCTGCGCCCATCACATCAATTAAAGGCTGAAGCATTTTGTGGAAGAATGAACCAGTCGCACCCAGTTTGTTACCATGACGAACTGCACGACGGATAATACGGCGCAGTACATAACCACGACCTTCATTTGAAGGGTTCACGCCATCTGCAATCAGGAAGCAGCATGAACGTGCATGGTCAGCAACCACTTTAAGTGAAGCAGGGTATTCAACCGGTTTGTTTTCAGCTTGTGCTTTCGCTTCAATGTCTGAAGTATCTAGACCGATAATTTCAGCAGCAGCTTTTAACAGGTTTTGGAACAGGTCGATTTCATAGTTAGAGTTGACGTGTTGCAGAACCGCAGAAATACGCTCAAGGCCCATACCTGTATCAACAGAAGGTGCAGGAAGAGGGTGCAGGACGCCATCCGCAGTGCGGTTGAACTGCATGAATACGTTGTTCCAGATTTCAATGAAACGGTCGCCATCTTCTTCAGGCGTACCAGGCAAGCCACCCCAGATGTGCTCACCGTGATCATAGAAGATTTCAGAACATGGACCACAAGGACCGGTATCGCCCATTGCCCAGAAGTTATCAGAAGCGTATTTCTCGCCTTTATTATCACCAATGCGGATAATGCGGCTGGCATCTAGACCAACTTCTTTATTCCAGATGTCAAAAGCTTCGTCATCAGTGTGATACACAGTTACGTACAATTTGTCTTTAGGCAGAGCCAGCCATTTGTCGCCGGTCAGGAATTCCCAGGCAAACTTAATTGCATCACGTTTGAAGTAATCACCAAACGAGAAGTTACCCAGCATTTCAAAGAATGTGTGGTGACGAGCTGTGTAGCCAACGTTATCTAAGTCGTTGTGTTTACCACCTGCACGTACACATTTTTGTGAAGATGTTGCACGAACGTAGTCACGTTTTTCCAGACCCAGGAAGCAGTCTTTAAACTGGTTCATACCAGCATTGGTAAACAATAATGTTGGGTCGTTGGCAGGAACCAGAGAACTCGACGCGACACGTGTATGCCCTTGCGATTCAAAGTAGCTTAAAAAAGCTTCGCGAATTTCAGCTGATGTCATAAAACGAGTACTCACAACCAAGTCACTCCATAATTTCCGATTTGGCTAAAAACATCACAGTCTGACAAGAAGGTTGGTTCTCTGCTGCAATGCGGGGCTTAAATATTTAAAAACGCCAAATTATAACGGAAAATGCCTGTTCAACCAATGATTTTCATATTTATAGATCATAAAACTATAAGGAATGAATATTGGAAAAATCAGAAAAATGCCCTGCAAAATCAAAAGCTATTGTCATTACAGCAATTTATCTTAATTCACGCTGATAGAAAGACTGGATTGCTTCAAGTAAAGTATGAATTTTTCGATGAAATATTGGACATTCTGTGTAATTTTTAGTGGATTTAGCTGAATAGTTATCAGTCAGCTGGATAATTCCATTAATATAGGCGCACAAAGTTTTATGCCGCAGTAGGGAATGTCGATGCAACGTATCGCAATTAATGGTTTTGGACGAATCGGACGCAATGTGTTGCGTGCATGGTTTGAAAATCCGAAAGATTTTAATTTTGACATCGTTGCCATTAATGACGTTGCCGACGTTGAAACCTTATTGCATCTATTTAAATATGATTCTACTCATGGTCGTTTCCCGGGGCAGGTTGATCTGACTTATGAAGATGAGTATGCCTACCTGCATGTCACTTATCGCGATGCCTATCAGAAAGTTCAGGTGTTAAGACAAGCGAATCCGGTGGACATGCCATGGCATGAACTGAATATTGATGTGGTATTGGAATGTACCGGCCTGTTCCGTTCGCGTGAGGCTGCGACTCAGCATATTACTGCCGGGGCAAAACGGGCCATTATCGGTGCTGCACCGTTTGATACAGTGGATGCCGCAATTGTCTATGGCGTCAACCATTGTGATGTCAAAGAAAGTGACCAGATTATTTCCAGTGTTTCTTGTACTACGCAGGCATTGGTACCTCTAGTCAAAATCATTGATGATGCCTTTGGTATTGAGACTGCACTGATGACTGAAATTCACGCAGTGACAGCGGATCAGTCAGTACTGGATCATGCCCATCGTGATTTAAGACGTGCCCGAGCTTCTGGGCAAAATATTATTCCAACCACATCTTCGGCTTTGGGTGCTTTAAAACGCGTAATGCCGAAGATGGAAAACCGGATTGATGGTTATTCGATTCGTGTGCCAACCATTAATGTAGCGGCCATTGATTTAACCTTTATCTCCCAGTCACCCATTACTGATCATCAGTTGAATGAAGTATTAATGAACGCTGCACGTCAGGATTTTGCTGAAATCATGTCTGTGACAGATGAGCCTCTAGTATCTTCAGACTTTAATCATTCGCCTTACTCATTGATTGTGGATCTGACCCAAACCTTGGTAGTGGGGCATCAGGCCAAAGTATTTGCCTGGTATGATAATGAATGGGGTTATGCCAACCGTTTGCTGGATCTCTGTGAATCCTTTTATACAGATTAAGCTATTTTGAAAGCATCCCAAATGGGGTGCTTTTTTATGCAAGATTAAAAAATTAGAAGAAAATGAATAAAAACTTGAACGTAATTGATCGAAAAGCTCTGGATTTATGCCGAATATTTCTGTGATCTGGATATTTTTTCGTTAAGATAAAGATAATTAAATGGAATAAGAGCAAGCACATGATGTTGATCTGGGGATTTATTATATTACTGACCTTGGCTGTGATTTTTTTGATCTGGCTGCAATTTAATAATAATGAGAGTTCACAAAGTGTGGAAGGCGTGCCAGTTGAGGAAAAAGTGGCGCATCTGGAAGAAAATTTAAAAAAGACCTTGGAAATTATGCAGGATCTGGCGAAAAAAATGCATGTTCAGCAGGAAGTACTGGATCAGACTACGGCTAAACTGCAAAAAGTTGAGCTGCAAAATGCAGAACTGGTAAATCTGCTCGCTAAAGTAGTAGAACCAAAGTCATAAGACCTTTTCATACTGGCTTAGCCTTATATAAAGGATTTAAACCAGTAAGGTTCTTAAAATAGCTGCCGAGGCCATGCTAATCAAAATGGTCGGCAGCATGCCAAAGCGTGATGCAACGAATAGTGTCACCATTATGGCTATCAGATCAGCCGGATCATCTCGTAAAAAATATGGGGTGATCATCGAAATCAGTACACAGCCTGGAATCACTTCCAGAATTTTACGCTGACGTTTGCTCAAAGTTTTATTTTTGAGTAGGACATAGCCAAGTATCCGCGTGCAGTAAGTCGTTAGCGCAACTAATAAGATTGCGATAAAAGTGCTCATCTGGATCATGCTTCATCCTCCTGAATTAGCCAGAAGGCAGCGGCAATGCCAGCAAGCGCACCAATCAGCACATACCAGTTGCCTGGCAGATAGCTATAAGTCAGAGCAGCAAAAATTAAACTGATTAGCCAAGGTCTGGCTTCAGTAAAGCCTTTCCACATACCTTTCAGTAAAATCAGCATAATGGCTGGGAAAGCCATATCAAAACCAAAATAGTGAATATCTCCTAACACCGGCCCAGCCAAAGCACCTAAAGTGGTAAAGCCGACCCAAGCCAGATAAAGAACAATACATAGCCCGGCATAATAAGGCACCAGACTGGCACCGAGCAGAATATAGCGGCTGTTAATGAGAAAAGTAATAAAGATCAAGGTAAGCAGATGAGGTGGATCAGTCCAGGCTTCTAAAACTGCAAATTCGGAACCGCCAGCAAAGTTCAGCCCGGTCAGCAAGGGAACCTCAAGCAGGCTAAAATCTTTTTGTGCTGCTGTTGCACCCAAGACCAGTGCCAGAGGAATTACACCCAATAATAAAGGTATGCAGTCTTTCACACCACGCTGAAACTCACTCAGAGGAGTGGCATCAGAAGGCGTTATACGTGGCTGAAAGGGAGGCCTGAGATGATCGGGTTTTATTCTAGAAGGAGAAAGAAAGTTTATAAGAAATACCGGAGTCTTTGCAGTCCCTTTAAACTCTACCAGAATGATGCTGTTTTCTTGGTCATTTAAGTCTCCACATTGGGTTTTTGTATAGGATTATTTTTAAGCATCTAGTACTGATATTTTATAAATTTTTACCCTTGGATAGATGAGGATTGAATCAAGAATAAGTTTTTCATCATTGTTTTGGTTGGGGAAATATATTAGAAAATCAAGTTGATATGTTGGTTATTAAATTTTATTCAGCCTATTTTCTCTTGATAAGAGGGAGATGATTTGGTTTATCTATCTAAGTCCTTTGTTCAGTCAGAGAAAATTATCAAAATTGCGATGCACAGCCTAAACGATCGTGCTAGACTAGGAGAAATCGGGTGTGCTCCCGATTTTTTTATGCGGTTTATTCCGCGCTGACAAGAATTTAGGTTTACAACATGCCCATTTCAGAGACATGGTTATTACCTGATGGTGTAGCTGATGTATTACCAGAACAAGCGCAAGTCATCGAAAGCCTGCGCCGTCAATCACTGGATTTCCTCGCATCTCGAGGTTATCAGCTGGTGTACACGCCATTTATTGAATACATTGAATCTCTATCTTCTCTCTCAGAATCGAATCAGGATTTAGACTTAGCCACTTTTAAAGTGATCGACCAGCTGTCTGGCCGTTTGCTTGGTGTGCGTGCCGATATGACACCACAAGTGGCTCGTATCGATGCGCATGTACATCCAGTGGAAGGTGTGGCTCGTTATTGTTATGCGGGTACGGTTTTACATACGAAACCTCAAGGATTTAATACCACACGTGCACCATTGCAATTGGGTGCAGAATTATTTGGTTCAGACAGCATTGATGCTGACGTGGAAATGGTTGACTTGATGATCAGCCTGATTCAGGAAGCAGGTTTGGCCGATGGTATCCACCTTGACTTAGGTCATGTGGGGCTGTTCCGTAGTCTGATTGCACAAGCTGGTTTAAGTAAAGCAACCGAACGCCAATTGTCTGATCTTTATCAACGTAAAGCATTGCCAGAACTGGCTGAATTTACTCAAAATCTTAAGTTTGGATCAGACTTCTATACGCTTGGCCGTTTTGCAAGTGACCTGGATGCCTTAAAAACGAATTTAAGTGCTGAAGTATTAGAAAATCCAGCCTTCAAACAGGCATTTGATGCACTGCAAACTACCAAAAATGAAGTTCAGGCACGCTGGCCGAATCTGCATATTGGGATTGATGTCGTTGAATTACGTTCATACCATTATCACACTGGCCTGATGTATGCCGTTTATGCACCGAACCGTGCTGCTGCATTAGCACAAGGTGGCCGTTATGATGGTATTGGTGAGCATTTTGGTCGTGCACGTCCGGCAACCGGTTTCTCTTGTGACTTATATGCTTTAAGTGCAGGCAAGTTTGCTACAGCTAAAGTTGTGGTAGCACCTAAGGGTATAGATGCTGCGCTGTTAAATGCGATTCAGGCAACCCGTGCACAAGGCTTAAGTGTAATTCAGTTATTAGGTAATGATGATTTAAACTCGGTACCGTATGCAACTCACCAGCTGGTGAATGTGGACGGTGAGTGGACTATCAAAACGATTTAATCGCTTTAATTGTTTTACTCAGTGTTCATGTCGCTGAGTGGGACTTTCAACTTTAACAGCATGATGTAATGAGGCTATTATGGGCAAGAATGTTGTGGTACTTGGTACCCAATGGGGCGACGAAGGTAAGGGTAAGATCGTCGACCTGCTCACAGATCAAGCGGCTGCAGTAGTTCGTTATCAAGGCGGACATAACGCAGGTCATACTCTCGTGGTTGGTGGTAAGAAAACTGTATTACACCTCATTCCATCAGGTATTTTACGTGAAAACGTATTATGCTTAATTGGTAATGGTGTGGTTCTTTCACCTGAAGCGCTCATCAAAGAGATGGATATTCTTGAAAAAGAAGGCGTGCCAGTACGTGAACGTCTACGCATTTCTCCAAACTGTCCATTGATTCTTCCGCACCACATCGCACTTGACCAAGCTCGTGAGAAAAAACGTGGTAATGCGAAAATTGGTACAACTGGTCGTGGGATCGGGCCTGCTTATGAAGATAAAGTGGCACGTCGTGCAATCCGTGTTGCTGACCTGGTACGTGGTGGCGAACATCTGAAAGCTCAGCTTGAAGAATTGCTTGAATACCACAACTTCCAATTGACTCAATTCTTCGGTGTTGAAGCAGTTAAAGTTGAAGACGTACTTGCGCTTTGCGACGAATGGCGCAAAGTGATCGAGCCTATGGTTATGGACGTGACTGGTGAACTTCACGCTTACCGTAAAGCTGGCAAGAAAATCATGTTCGAAGGTGCGCAAGGTTCATTGCTTGACGTTGACCACGGTACATACCCGTACGTGACTTCTTCAAACACAACTGCTGGTGGCGTAAGTTCAGGTTCAGGTCTTGGTCCATTACACCTTGACTATGTTCTTGGTATTACTAAAGCATACACCACTCGTGTAGGTTCAGGTCCATTCCCAACTGAGTTGGTTTATGACGCTGCAACAGATACAGGTGATGCAATTGGTAAACATCTGGGTACTGTAGGTTCAGAATTTGGTGCGTCTACTGGCCGTCAACGTCGTTGTGGCTGGTTCGATGCTGAAATCCTGCGTCGTTCAGTAGAAGTGAACTCACTGTCTGGTATTTGCTTGACTAAACTTGACGTTCTTGACGGTTTAGAAGAAGTGAAAATCTGTGTAGGTTACGAAGCTGCTGATTCTGGCTGTGTTGGTTCTTCTGATGCGCTTGCATTTGAAACTTTAAAACCAATCTACGAAACTATGCCAGGCTGGAAAGAATCTACTTTCGGTGCGAAATCACTAGATCAATTGCCACAAGCGGCGATTAACTATGTGAAACGTCTTGAACAATTGATTGAATGTCCAATCGACATCATTTCAACTGGCCCAGACCGTGAAGAAACCATTATTCTTCGCCATCCGTTTGATGCTTAATCGCTTAAGCTAAAAATGATAAAAACCCTGTGATTTCACAGGGTTTTTTTATTTGAACGAACTTATAAGAATGATTGAAAACCTGTTTGGATTCTTTATGATGTTTTGACCTTATATATTTGAGAAGGTCATGAAATATAAAAAATTATTGGCGGGGATGGTCATCGCGACCACATTAACGGGGTGTACTACGGTTGCAGATCTGATGGGGGCTGATTCAGCCACATTAAATCTGAGTGCAGCACAAAGCTATAATCAGATGCTGACAGAGGCCAAGCAGAAACAGATTCTGGATACGACATCTGCCACCTATAAAAAAGTAAATCGGGTTTTTCTGAAAATGAAGCCGTATGCAGATCAACTGAATCAGACTGGTCAGAAGTTTGACTGGCAAGTGGCGGTAATCAAATCCAACGAAATTAATGCCTATGTCGCACCAGGTGGCAAGGTGGTGTTCTATACGGGTATTGTTGATACACTAAAACTCACAGACGATGAAGTTGCTGCCATCATGGGGCATGAAATGGTGCATGCGCTTGAGGAACATTCTAAGAATAAGGTAGGAGCGCAAGCACTTACTGATCTGGCAGTAAGTATCGGTAGCAAGTACGTCGGGCAGTCCGCTGGTGGTTATGGTGGGCTACTGCTGGATATGGGTGCTCAATTTGGTGTAGGCTTGCCATTCTCTCGTAATCTGGAAAGCCGTGCCGATAAAGGTGGTCTCATGCTAATGGCACGAGCAGGCTATAACCCGAATGCAGCGATTACTTTGTGGCAAAAAATGAATGCACAAGACAGCCGTGGTAATAGTGTCCTGAATAAATTTACTTCTACACATCCAACGAATGATGACCGAATTGCAGCCTTACAACAGCTGATGCCTGAAGCGATGACGGTATACAAGACTAAGAAATAATTTCGAAATTCAGGACTAAAGTCTTAACGGCAAGTGCTGTGCAGTGGCATGGCGCTTGTTAGAATAAAACAAAATAAAATATGAGTATGCAGGATGCATAAAAATATATCGGGAACGATGTTCTATTCCTTGTTATTCGCGATGGGTGGCGCACCGACCATTGCGATGCTGATCATCCGTGCTCAAACTCAGGATCCTGACATTATTTATGGGGCATTCATTGGCTTGAGCGTGATCATTGCCTGTGTATTGGTACCGGTCATCTTGCTGCAAAATGCTTTTCTATTTTTTAAGCGTAAAAGTGAAATTTTAGAAGAAAAAATTAAACCTTTGTGTCATTTATATTTAGGTTTAAATATTGTCTGTCTGATTTATTGGCTTGCGATACAGTATTGGGGTTAAAATTACATAAAATATAACAAGATGAAGTAATTGTACATTTAGTTGCTCCGGCCTTTAACTTATAATTTTTTACAATGTAAATTAACCTTTTGCTTATGGTGGAGTCACTATAATGAAAAATAAATTCTTGTTAGGTATGGGTGCAGCCGCAGCCATTACTTTGTCTGGTTGTACAACTATTGCCGATATTGCGGGCGCAGATACAGCGACTTTAAATGCTTCAGCCAGCCAAAGCTACAATGCCATGGTGGCAGACGCTAAAGCGAAAGGCCAGCTGGATACCAGTTCAGCGACATATAGTCGTATTAATGCTGTTTTTAACCGTTTAAAACCTTATGCCAACCAGCTGAACCAGACAGGCACTGCATTCCAATGGCAGTTGGCTGTATTGAAATCTGATCAGGTCAACGCTTTTGTGGCACCTGGTGGTAAAGTGGTATTCTATACCGGTATCGTGAACAAGCTGAATCTGACCGATGCTGAGATTGCAGCCATTATGGGTCATGAAATGGTCCATGCCCTAGAAGAGCATGCGAAACAGAAACTTGGTGCACAAGCCCTGACTGATCTGGCATTGGGTATTGGTTTAAATGCAGCGGGCGTAGGACAAGGTGGTGCTGCAGTGGCACAATTGGGTAGCCAGATCGGCATCGGCTTACCTTACTCACGTAACCTAGAAAGCCGTGCTGATCAGGGCGGTTTAACTCTCATGGCGCGTGCTGGCTATAACCCGAATGCAGCGATTACTCTTTGGGAAAAAATGAACAAGCTTGAAGGTGGTAGCAATGGCGCGACTTTCCTGTCTACTCATCCATCGAACAGTCAGCGTATCGCAGCAATGCGTCAAAATCTGCCAGCAGCAATGCAGATCTATAATAAACGTTAATGATTGCGTAATTTGAGTGATCCGTGATTTTAATGATGAAAAGCAGGGCAGTAGTCCTGCTTTTTTTATATTTAAAATCTTAAGGCACTAAAAAAGGCAAAGTTTTCACTTTGCCTTTTTGTGCTAAAGGCCGGGAAGTCTTAGTGGTGGTGACCACCTGCACCGTGTACGTGACCGTGATCAAGTTCTTCTTGAGAAGGTTCACGGATAGACACGATTTCAACTTCGAAGGTTAAATCTTGACCAGCAAGCGGGAAGTTAGCATCAACAACTACGTTGTCACCTTCAACTGCTTTAACAGTTACGATTTGAACGCCGTCATCAGTTTGTGCTTGGAACTGCATGCCTGCCTGGATGTTGTCTACGCCTTGGAACATTTGTTTAGGCACTTCTTGCACTAGCTCTGGGTTATATTCGCCATAACCTTCAGCAGCAGGAACATTTACAGTGAATTTTTCACCAACAGTTTTGCCTTCTAAAGCTTTTTCTAAACCAGGGATGATGTTACCTGCACCGTGCAAATAGGCAAGTGGTTCACCTTGAGATTTGTCGAGAGTTTCGCCCTCTGCGTTAGTCAATGTGTAGTGGAAAGAAACCACGAGGTTATTTGCAATAGCAGTCATATTAATTGATCCATTCAATTTTTTAAGGGTACATCATAAAGTGAAATTGTATTTTTGTAGACTAAAAATAGCAAAAAAATGCAATTTGACATGTTTAATGACGATTTTTTTATATATGAGGACAATATTTACAATTTCAATGCAATTTCAGCTTGGGTGCAATTTTTCGTGTAACAAAGTCTTTGGCAGTTAACAGGCCAGCATGGGTATAGCCATGAATGGTGGCCTGATGAATCCGGTACAGGGATACATACATGGATTTCGCGACAAAGCCTTGAATATTGACCTGACCCAATAATTCACCGACAGCACTGTTTTGACTTAAAGACACTAATGAGCCTTTGTCAGAAAACTTGAACATCGGTAAATAGCTTTCGCCATTAATGCGTGCTTTTAAGGCTTTGACCAGAAAAGCGGCCTGCTGGCTGGCGACCTGTGCACGGGGGCCTAAAACTGGTTGATCTGCTTCAGGCTGACAGTGAGCACAATCACCAAAAACGAAAATATCCGGGTCTGACAGAGTTTGCAGAGTTGCATAAACTTTTAGGCGATTAATATTGTCTTTTTCCAGCTCCTTAAGTTTTGCCAGAACTTCAGGGGCTTTAATTCCAGCAGCCCAAACCTTAATTTCAGCTTCGAGGCTTGAACCATCAGCAAAGTAAATCTGGTCTTCATCGACTTTAGCGACCCTATGACTGGTTAATACCTCAATACCTAGACGATCGAGTTGCTCCATGGTGTGTTCAGCCATTTTCTCAGACAGTGCAGGTAAGATCCGATCAGCGGCTTCAATCAAAGTGATTTTGACTTTATTTGGATCAATCTTGTTCAGACCATATTTAAAAAAGTTTTGTTTGGCGATCACCAGCTCGGCAGCCAGTTCTACACCAGTTGCACCGGCTCCAATAATGGCAATTTTAAGCTCACGGGAAGAGGTTTGATTTTGAGCATTGAGATAAAGATGTAGCAGATCCTGCTGGAAGACATCGGCCTGCTGGCGGCTGTCGAGAAAATGACAGTATTGGGCAACACCTTCAGTATTGAAATCATTGGAAGTGGAACCTAGTGCTAACACTAGCGTGTCATAGCTGATGTGTTTCTTCTGTTTAGGCTGAGCTTTTTTAGAAAAATAATCTGTTTCCAGAATAATTTCTTTAGCCTCACGATCCAGATCAATAAATGTTCCCAGCACAAAGTGATAATGATGAGCTGCAGCATGACTAAAATAATTGGTTTCTTCTGCATGCGGATTAAGCGTACCTGCAGCAATTTCATGCAATAAGGGTTTCCAGATATGCGTCAGTTTCTGATCTACTAGGGTGATATGTGCTTTGCCACTCTTGCCTAAGGTTTCGCCCAATTGAGTAGCCAGTTCCAATCCACCTGCGCCACCACCTACAATTACGATTCGATGTGCTGTCATATATTATTAACCTATTTATTTTTCTAATAAAAATAAGAGAAATTTAGACCAAATATACTATGGCATGGGCAGCAGGCCGTCTTGATTAGAATTGTTATACAAATTACAAAACGTAGCAATTATGTCAGAAGAGGTAAAATTGACGAGAGAAAGAAGAAATTCTAAGGAGAGAGTTAGAAGGCAAATGAGAAGCCTTCTAACTGTATTCAGCGCTTATTTCTGGATTGGATAGAGTTTGGCACTTGGTGCACTTTCTGCAAAGATGCCAAAGAAGCTAGATAACCAGCTCAGGAATTTCTGGAAGAAACCTGCTTCTTCAAGTTCGACCATATCTTCAATCTGGATGGTACGAATAAGCTGATTATTCTGATAGACATGAATTGTCGCCAATGGCATCACTTTGGCCATAGGTGCAATCAGTTCAGAAGCATTCATTTCTACATTAATATGGGTCTGGGTTTCATGTAGCGGTTCAATGCTTTGCATTACACCATCACCTGTATTCAACATCACTCGTTGATGGTTTTGATCGAACTGGTTCAGGTCAATGGCATAATTCTGATCATATAAAGAGGTGGTAATAATCTGCGGCTGTTTAGTCTCAACCTTAAACATTTTCAAAGTCGATTTGATCACCGGTAATTCAGCTAGTAGCTGTTTGTCTTTAATGGCGACTTCATTGCGGGTATAGGTATATGCCAGATTCATTAGCTTGTGGGATACTTCAGCACGTTTGGCAGCACTTTTGGTACCTAGAACTACCACGATCAAACGACGGTGGGGCAGTTCCATATCATAAGTCGGACGATTGGCGGTAAGCGCCAGGTTATAACCGGCTGCGCGAGTAAAGCCCGTTTTTAAACCATCGACACTTGAGTCCACCTGCAACACGCGGTTAGTGGCACGGTGAAAATGGTTGTTATAGCTAAAACTTGGCTGCTTGGAATAATATAGATAGTCCGGAGTCTGATTAACCACAGCTGCCGACAAACGCGCCAAATCGGCTGCAGTAGAATAATGCTCAAGCATGGTAATGCCGGCCGGATTCTGGAAATGGGTATGTACCATGCCCAAAGCTTTTGCTTCCCGATTCATTCGCTCGACAAAGCTTGGAATATCACCTGAAATTTTTTCTGCCAATGTCACAGCAGCATCATTCGCCGACATGATAATCAGGCCCGCTAGAAGCTGATCAATCGAAATCTGCTCACCTTCTTTCAGGTACATTTGTGACTCATCCCACATCACTGTTTTCACAATCGGCGTTGCAGTTAATACTTCACTTTTATCCAATTTACCAGCCTGGATTTCCTTGAGTGCAATATAAGCGACCATCATTTTGGTGAGGGAAGCAGGTGCACGTTGAACATCGGCATTGTGTTCGGCAATGACCTGACCTGATTGTGAGTCAAGAATGGTCCAGGCTTCTGCTTCAACGCTTTCAGGCAAAATATTCAGAAGGGCAGCATATGAAATTGCAGGCACAAACAGGCTGAGAACTGCAAGCAGTGAGATGATGTATTTCAAAGATGTTCCTTAATAACCAACCGGTCGATGAACGATTTAATTTTCACGCATGCTATGCCTTTTTTTTAAAGATAGCTAGTCAGAAATGTAGACAAATGCGACAGCTAAGCAATACTGGCCTAAAAAATGCTAAGCTAAGCTATAACTCATTTATTTGTATTTTATATCGCCCATTATGTTGCATTATCAAATCGAATTTGACGATTATCGTCAGCACCTTATTCACGTAACTCTTCGCTTTTTAGCAGACCCAACGCAAGTCCTTTCTTTACCGACCTGGATTCCGGGCAGTTACTTGATTCGCGAGTTCTCAAAGCATATTGAGGCGGTCAAGGCTTATGATGAGGATGGACGCCAGCTACAAATCCAGAAGTTTGAAAAGAATAAATGGTGTTTATTCAATACGGATCATGAACTGATTACTGTGGAATACGATGTCTACGCGTATGACCTGTCTGTTCGTGGTGCATATGTGGATCAAAACCGTCTCTATGTGAACCCGGCTTGTGCATGTTTGGGGTTGGAAGGTCAGGAAGATAAAGAAATTGAAGTTGAAGTATTCCTGCCGGATGAGCTGAAACATTTCCAGCTTGCGACGGGTATGCAGGCCAAAAGTCTGGTCAAAGGTCGCTATACCTTAAAAGCAAAAAACTATGCTGAACTGATTGATGCACCGTTTGAACTGGCAGAGCAGACCCGTTTCAGTTTTGAAGCCAATGGCATTCCGCATGAGTTTGTGGTGTCAGGCAAACATGCGATGAATGAACAGCGTATGAAGCAGGATATTGAGAAAATCTGTGCGACAGAAATTTCCATGTTCGGTTCTGCACCATTCAATGATTATACCTTTATGACTATGGCAACCGGTAACAGCTATGGTGGTCTGGAGCATCCGAACTCAACCAGTCTGATTACACCGCGTGATGACTTCCCTAAAGCAGATGAGCCTGAAGAGCCATCGAAAGATTATCAGCGTTTCCTTGGTCTATGTAGTCATGAGTATTTCCATTCATGGTTAGTTAAATTTATTCGTCCAGAAAACTTCGTGAATTATGACCTGAACAAAGAAGGCTATACCTCTTTGCTTTGGATCTTTGAAGGGTTTACGTCTTATTATGACGACCTGATTCTGCTACGTAGTGGTGTGATCAATCAGGAATCTTATATTGCATTGCTGAAAGCGCAGATTGATCGCTATTTGCAAAACCCGGGACGTTTTATCCAGTCAGTATCTGAGTCTAGCTTTGATGCCTGGGTGAAATTCTATCGTCAGGATGAAAACTCAAACAATGCCGGTACAAGCTACTACAATAAAGGCTGTTTAGTCGCATTGTGTCTTGATCTAGGTCTCCGTCTGCGTGGCTCAAGTCTGGACGCTTTGATGCGTAAGCTTTATGAAAATACGCAAAATGGCATTCAGGTCAATGAACGGACTATCTTTGAGTTATGTCAGGAATTGACAGGTGATAACTGGTTAGAACAGATCAATCATCTGATCAATACTACTGATGAATTGCCATTGGATCAGCTACTACCTGAATTTGGCGTGAGCTATACCCTGAAAAATGATAAGTCATTGCCATTCGGTCTGAAACTTGCAGATAAGCCTGAAGGTGTGCTGGTTCAGTCTGCACGTCGTGATGGAGCAGGGGTGAAAGCGGGCCTTTCAGCGAATGATGTAATTGTAGCGATTGATGGCCTTAAAGCAACGATGAAACTTGTCGAGAAATATGCGAAACAGGAAGGTACGTATACTGTCCATGCATTCCGTCGTGATGAGCTGATGACTTTTGAAGTTCAAAATGGTGGTTCTGAACTGACTGAGGTTGAGTTAAAAGTTGAAGATCAAGCTAAAGCCGAGAAATGGTTGAAAGCTTAATCAGAATGTTGCTATTAAAAAAACCGCTGTTAAGACAGCGGTTTTTTATTGGGTTTTTTAGATGATTTATTTAATGATCAGTCGTGAAGTTCCACGGAATTCAGCCACGATTTGATCTTTCTGATTCAGGATCTGAATATCGTAAATACCACTACGACCGCTACTGGCCTTATGTTCAGCTATGGCGATAAGGGTATCACCTAACAAAGCTGGTTTTAAATAATGAATCCCGCAATGTTGGCCGACTGCTGGGTGTTCGCCGGTATTGCAGGCAATGGCAAATGCAGCATCAGCTAATGCAAAAATCACAGCGCCGTTACAGGTTTGATGTCCCTGTAAATGTTGTTCAGTCACTTTAAGTTCAATCTTCGCATGATTGTGGTTATAGGAAATTAGATGTGCACCGAGATACTGAATTAATCGGTCCTGGTTAAACATTTGATTCACTTGCTGATCCATTGCAAAACTCCTTTTTAGATACACTTTATTTTAAAAATAATAATTATGTGAATCATAAATAGCATTTCAGGAGATAAATAACAAGCGAAAGCCAGATGAATGATAAAATGCAGCTGTTTTACACATCAAAATAAAGCGCCATGAAAATGACGCTTATAGATAATAAGGATTAGTTGCCACGATAGGTTGAATAACCATAAGAGCTCAGTAATAAGGGAATATGATAGTGCTCTAGAGTACCGTCAATCGTAAATACCACAGGCACTTCAGGGAAGAAGGTGCGTTGATTATTGGTCTTAAACCAGTCACCGGTTTTGAAGGTCACTTTATAGATGCCTTTCTGTAAAGCAGTATCTTTAGGATAAAGCTCTTTAATACGGCCATTGGCATCTGTTTTTAACTCATTCAGTTTTATCCACTTGTCACCTTGCTGAGCTTCCAAAATCACCGCGACATTGGCGGAAGGCAGACCAGTTTCCTGATTCAGCACATGCACACTTAAAGGATTCTGTGCAAAAGAAAAGCTTGCTGTCGCCGTTAGAAGAGCACCAAAAATAATTTTTTTCATGGGTCTGTTCCTATTCAATAGATGGATAAAATTAAAGTTGTTTTAAAGTATGTTGAATGCCTTGTACGGCACACTGATGATCCTGTTCAGAGCCACCAGAGCCTGCAACACCAACAGCGCCAATGAGCTGGTTTTTATAAACCACAGGTACCCCGCCGCCCAGTAATAACAATTCATCCAAGGTATTTAAATTCTGTGCATTCGGGTTCTTTTGTGCATGACGCATAAAATCCAATGTACTTGTCTTAGTCGAGTATGCAGTAAAGGCTTTACGCTGTGATGCAGTTAAATTGTGAATTCCGACAGATTCATGCCGTTGACTGGCCAGAACATTGCCGCCTTGATCCAGTACCGTGACTGCAGCGGGTTTGCTGGCTTTCTGACAAGTTTGCATGACATTCTCAGCAAGTTGGTTTGCTGTGTTCAAGTCCATAATATAGGCCGTTTTTAATTCAGCATGGCTTAAGCTGACCATCGCTAAGCTCGCTAGATATAAAAATATTTTTCTCTGATTCAATCTGCTTCTCATGATAATGTTCAGTCATATAGAAATTGAGAAGATCATAATCAAATAATTGAGGCCCATGGATGACAATCAGATTACCACTTTGTAATCTTTGCGCTGTATGAAATTGATTAAACTCAGCCCATGCATATTTTAATTGTAGAAGATGAAGCCAAAATTGCCGGCTTCTTGGCCACAGGCTTAAACGAATCCGGCTACCAGACTACACAGGCGTGTAATGGTCTGCATGCCTTATCAGTGCTGGAACAGCAACAGATTAATCTGGTATTGCTGGATGTGATGCTTCCCGACCTGGACGGCTGGCAAGTCCTCAAAACTTTGCGTACTTTCTCTAAAGTTCCCGTACTCATGCTGACGACCAAAGATTATGTGCTTGACCGGATTAAAGGATTGGAACTAGGTGCAGATGACTATTTAACTAAGCCTTTCTCTTATATCGAACTCTTGGCCCGTATCAAAAGTCTGCTGCGCCGTGTACCCAAAACACAACATGAAATGTATCAAGTGGCCAATTTAGAGCTGAATCGTTTAACCCGGGAAGTATTTCGAGACCAGCAAAAAATTGAGCTTACCCAAAAAGAGTTTGTACTTTTGCAGTTGCTGATGGAACACCAGTCCGAAGTGTTAACCCGGACACAAATTGCTTCACTGGTCTGGAATATTAATTTTAATACCGATACCAATGTCGTTGATGTTGCTGTACGCCGATTACGTTCTAAAATTGATAACCATTTCAGTCCAAAACTTATTCATACGGTAAGTGGTATGGGCTATAAGCTGGATGCGCAAGCATGAAAATGCATTTGGGTACACGACTCGGCATCGCCTTTGGCCTCATTTCCTGTATCGTTTTTTTAAGCATCGGCGGGTTGTCCTATCACAATATGCAGCAGATGGTGCAATAACAGCAGGATGAAGCCTTGGCCTTGCGGATTTCCAGAATTGAAATATTTCTGGCTGATCAGCAAAGCTTTCAGGTGCTGATCGAACATCCAGAGCTTTATGAGAATATGCTTGGACAGGAAGATAACTTACTGATCCTTAAAAACGCGCAGAATACATTAATTGATATTAATCCTTTAAATACTACTATTCCTCTATTGGATTATGACACTAGGCTGAATTATCAAAATAATAAGCTTGAACAACCCACGACCCGTTTAGCATTTAAGCAAATGGACTTTAATGGACAGTCTTATCAACTGATTGCCGGCAAGCAGCTAGTAGCAGGGCAACAGCTTTTAAAACATTACCTGATAAAATTAGTGATCTACACTCTGCTCGGTATTATTTTATCCACCTTATTAGCCTGGCTAATCGGACACTATCTATTGCGATCCATGCGTCAGTTAATTTACGCGACTCAGCAGATCAGTGTGCAGCAGCTGGATCAGCGTATCGAGTTGCAATCCCAAACTATTGAGGTGCAGCAATTAACCGAGGCCATGAATGCCATGCTGGACCGTATACAGCAAGGCTATGAACAGCTGGCCCGATTTTCTGAAGATATTTCTCATGAATTACGAACGCCCCTGAATAACTTGATGAGGCAAACCCAGATTGCCTTGTCGAAGTCACGTAGTCGCGATGAATTAGAAAATCTGCTGTATTCTCATCTGGAAGAATATGAACGTCTGCCCCAGATGATTGAAAACATGCTGTTTATCGCCCGGGTAGAACATGGTCATTATCAGATAGAAAAACAGACACTAGAACTGAGCCAGATCATAGAAGATTTGCTGGCATATTCTGAGTTTCTGGCAGAAGAAAAAATATATCTATTTATACGGATATTCCGGCTCAACTGAATATAGCTGCGCATCCAGAATATCTGCAACGTGCGCTTGCCAATTTACTCAGCAACGCAGTGCAGTATGGAAAGGAAAATGGAGAGATCAGAATCACGGCGATGACTACAGAAAATAGCTGTCGGATTGATGTGCTGACAGCAGGTGTACAGATCCCCGAGCAGCATTTAGCCCATCTGTTTGAACGTTTTTACCAGATTGATAGCAGCCGGCATCAAAAAGCCCAAACGGGTGGTTTGGGCTTGGCGATTGTGCAGTCGATTATGCAGTTGCATCAGGGGGAAGTTCAGGTGAATAACCATCCTCAAGGTGTGGTCTTTAGTTTGATCTTCCCGACCTGAGCAGTGGCTTAACGGGTACGACGGCCACGACTCTTAGTATTTGGACGGGTAGTACCATTAGTCTTGCGACGTGGTTTTTCACCTTCTTCCATTTGCCAGATACGCGGTGTACCGGTTTTTTTCTTTGTGCCGTCTTTCGTTACTTTCTTGTTAATCGGTTTACCACCGGTACCACCCGGCTTTTTCACATAAGAGCGCGAGCGGTAAGGTTCTTGAGCAGGCACATCTTTAAAGTCTGGATAAAGTAGGGGTTCAATTTCTTTAGTTTCACCTGGCTGTAAACCTAATTGAACCAGATCAATCGAACCGATTTTGGTGCGAATCAAACGTAAGGTAGGAAAGCCGACTGCTGCAGTCATACGACGAACTTGACGGTTGCGACCTTCACAGATTGAAATTTCGACCCATGAAGTTGGAACAGAAGCACGGAAACGTACCGGGGGATTACGTTCCCATAACCATTCCGGTTCAGTGACTTTAATTGCTTTGGCTGGTAGCGTAATACCGTCATTCAGTTCAACGCCCTTACGAAGCTGTTCCAAGGCTTCTTCAGTTATATCGCCATCGACCTGAACCAGATAAGTTTTGAATTTTTTGCTGGCTGGATTGGTAATATATTGGTTTAAACCGCCATGATCGGTCAGGAACATCAAACCTTCAGAATCCATATCCAGACGACCAGCAATACGCAGATCCGGATCGTCTACAAAATCCGCCATAGTCTGATGTTTTTCATCTGGACGAAATTGGGAGAGGACGTCATAAGGCTTGTTAAGAATGACAATTTTCACTTTAACCTACTAAAATATATAAAATAATTCTGATGTGGCAGTCATGTTGCCCATTGTAATACTCCTTTACTTATAAATAGGAGATAAGGGAAGACATAAAAGAGTCCACTAAGTGGAAGCTATCATAGCAGATTCTGATTTATCTTCCTCGAATTTATGTTTTGCATCAAATTTGATTGCGTTTGATTGCGACCATGCCGCTTTAAAATGATGTGCTTTTTGTATTCAAATATGATCTTCCGTTTAAGAATGTTAATCCTCGATAATCTACATTTTCGACTGCACTTGTCGATTTAGTTAAGGGAAAATAAGACAATTCAAGGCAAAGCAAAAAATTGATAATGATTTTTATAGACCTGAAATGGTTTTGATGAATTTACATACCATACAAAAAGCTTTCCAAATTGGCTTAGACCACTACAAAGCAAGCTGATATTTTAATTTCACAGTTTCTAATATTTTTAATTTTGAGGTGAACAATGAAATTGTTGACTTTAATTAGTATGGGTATTGCAGCAAGTTATTGTTATAAAACCATCAAACATAACAAGCAAAATCTTTCAAATCTAAGTTTTGATGAAGTGATAAATCAACACATTTTACGAGATTTTATAGCCTGAGTATTACTTATATTTACCGCTAGTTTAATTTGATTATAAATAGAAAATCTCAACATATATTGTTGGGGTTTTTTATTTTTTATCGTTTGAATATTTTTAAATAAGGTGCATAAGAAAATTTATATCAAAATGAAAGTTACATGATTAATCTATTAAATAGTCAATTAATACAACTCTATAAAGCAATGTAAACGAAAAATTCAAATCTTCTGCTAAATTAAAAATAAACCAAATGTGTGGAGGTTTGTATGAGAAATATACCAGAAGGAACCCAGGTTATTCATCATATATCAGCTCAGGACTGCGCATTCTATAAGGAAGAAAATGGAATTCTGAAAGTCTGGAATAGCGGCACTTGGGTGAATGCGATTGTACCAAATCTGGAAAAGATGATGGAGCTTGATTTCGAGTTAGAAGTACTCAAATCTATGTAGTAATTTAAAATTTAAAGATCCTTCTATTTAGGATCTTTAAATTTATATTGAGGTTTTAAAAAATAATAAAAAATATCTTTACGATAAAAGAGAATTTTATTGAAAATAAAATAGCAATTGTTGATTAATTAAAAATACATATCAGTTGCTTAGTTTTAGTTTGATATAAAATATGGAAAATAAATTATGAAATAGTAAAATTAGAACCTATGAAATAACTTAAAAAGACATTAAGTTCAAAAGCTTAAATTTTGGAATGGCAATATATTACATAGAAAATTTTTTTTATAAACAAAGATTATTTTATGATTTCAAAGAAATAATCTATTAATTTTTTAAATAAAACCAATTAAGTAATTGAAAATTAATAATATGTTTATTTATAATTAAGGTTTAATTTATAGTTTTACTCTCTTATATTGCGTTTTACTTTAGTTTAAATATTCAAGATTATGTAATATTTTGTTATTTGGTTTTATGCTTATGTAGTGTATAAATAATATGCAGCTGTTCATGAGGGTAAAACACATGACTAAAGCAGAATTAGCTGTCTCCGCATTGGTCGTATTCCTTATTACCTTGATGGTTTATGGAGTAGGACAATCATTGAGTTATTAAAATAACTTTTTTCTAATGATTCCCGTATGTAAATAAAGCCCTTCGTGGGCTTTATTTTGTTTTCAGTCTGAGTCTGAATCACTCTTCTGATTTTCAGAATATTCTAGCGCAGCTTTTTGTGCTTCTGCNNCATGTATGAGCGGTGTCTGCTTATGTAAGATATTCGGGCTTAGCGTGAAAACCCTTTCACCTTATGTAAGAACAATTATCTTATGAATTATTTTGTAGAATTAATTAAAGAAATGTTTTAGAAATTGAAAATATTAAATTTCTTAAATTTATAACGAGAAAGATATAAATTTAATAAACTTAAAATTTAATTCCTATAAAGAAAATATAAGCATTTATTGAATAAAATAATGTGGATTAAAAAATAGTTCAAATAAGAACAATAAAAAAATATTATAGAGCTAAGAATATTTGAACGTTAGCAGATTCTATGCAAGTAGCAGCACAATCGGAAATTAATAAATTTTTAAACTTCAAAATTGTGGCAAGATGACTCTGAATACAGATCTAATATTCAATCTACCTGATCATCTAGTTATTCCTTTACTGCGAAAACTGTGGCTTACATTTTATAGCCTCTCATACTAAATATACTATTACTGCGTTGGTTCGATTCTGAACTGGAAACTTTGTGAACGTTGATACATCAATGCTGAATCTGGATCATGGCCATGAAATGTACCCACATCTTTCGTGAATTTTTTAAAAGATTTTATTTAGAAAACCATATTTATATTCAGGGTTAAAACAGGTATCAACATGCAACGCTATGTAAGCGATGTAAATATCTCGAATATAGATCTAGTCAGAATTGAATCACTTAATAAAGATGCTTTTACATTGACGTATTTAGATACAGCTCAGCGATTGGCTTATTTTATATAAAGGTTAGAGTGATTAATGCAACTTCCAGTGATAGAGACAGTTCTCTAAAGGAGTTTATGCTATGGCTAAGTCAAGAGCAAAACATAAGCAGGTTCAGCAAAAGGATAAAAAGGACAGTGCTCAGAATGAAGAGCAACAACAGCAACAGCAACAACCCTCTAAACCATCCCGTGCGAAAAAGCGTAAATAAGATTTAAACTGATTCAACAAAACCCTCAGCTGAGGGTTTTGCTATTTTTAAGACTGTTTTCGAAAAACAATTGGGAAAAAACATCACTAAAAATAACAGGATTTTGACTTTAAATTTCTGTGTATTCCTTAAGATAAAACGAACTCCTCATTAAACAGCTAAGCGAGCTATTGTGAAAATTCCCAGAATCCTGCTTTTAATATTTTCCTTAAGCATATTACTTACTGCCTGTCAGCCACCGCCATCAGGTGAACCAGCGGGCTGGAAAAGTCCCTACCTCTATTGGCAATTAAAAAAAGCTGAGCTGATTAGACCAGTAGAAATTCCTGTACAAGGAGTAAAACCTCGCCAGATTCAGGATACTTGGGGTGGAGCACGGAGTGAAGGTCGCAAACATGAGGGGACTGATATTTTTGCTAAACGGGGAACACCGGTAGTCAGTGCGACCCAAGGGATCGTCCGTAAGATTGGAACCAATAATTTGGGCGGTAAAGTTATCTGGATTACTGGCCCGAATTTAAGCCAACATTATTATGCTCATCTAGATGATTATGCTGAACATATTCAGGAAGGAGACTGGGTAGAAGCAGGTGAAATCATTGCCTATGTCGGCAATACCGGTAATGCGAAAAATACACCACCACATTTGCATTATGGGATTTATCTCAGTGGGGAAGGTGCGACCAATCCTTATCCTTATTTAAAGGTAGAAGAATTGGAATAAGCGCAGGTGAATGTAAAAAAAATGTAAAAGATCGCCATCTAAAGAATGAAAAGCATAAAATAGCGTATCTCCCGTTTTTCCTGTTTTTATGAGTTTTGCTTATCGACCAGATATCGATGGCCTGAGAGCGATTGCAGTATCATTGGTCATTTTCAATCACCTCGGCTGGTCACTATTTTCTGGCGGCTATATTGGTGTTGATATTTTCTTTGTCATTTCCGGTTATCTCATTACGACCATTTTGAAGCGCGATATTGAGTTGCAGCAATTTTCAATTGCACGGTTTTATAAGAAACGGGTGATCCGTCTGGCACCTGCATATTTTACTGTACTGGCAATTGTCAGCCTGATTGCTTGGCAGGTGATGTTGCCGGGTGAGCTGACGGAATATTTTAAAAGCGTCATGTATGCCACTGTGCTCATTGCCAATCTGTATATGCGAAATGAGGTGGGAGATTATTTCAGTCCGAATGTAGAAAATGTGCCTTTGTTGCATTTATGGTCATTGGGCGTAGAAGAGCAGTTTTATATTTTCTGGCCGCTCTTGCTATGGCTATTCTTGAGTAGAACCTCACGTAAATATCTTTGGCTTGTTATTAGTGTATTTATTGTCGCTTTAGTTATATACGCCCAGCAGCAACTGACTCATAATCCAGCCAAAGTTTACTATAGCATGCCGGTACGAGCGTTTGAGTTATTGATTGGCGCATTGATTAGCTGCTTGCCAAAACTGAATCTGCCAAAAAAACTATTACAGGGATTGGTCTGGGCTGGAGTAAGTGTTCTATTTGCAACTGCAATTTATTTTGATCAGCAAACCCCATTCCCAGGACTGATGGCATTGATCCCGTGTCTTGCAACGGCACTCATTATTTATCTGGGACAATCTATATCTTCAAGTAATTTATTACTGAGTAATCGTCTTAGTACCTGGATTGGCAAGATTTCATATCCTCTGTATCTATGGCACTGGCCAATCATCGTGTTCTTTGGCATTTATATGCTGCCCTTGAATCTGGAAAATCAGATTATTATTGTTTTTCTATCACTTATATGTGCATTTCTGACTTATAAACTGACTGAAACACCACTGAAACGCTTTGTGATGGCTGCAAATTATAAAGTGATTATTCTTGGATTTATGTTACCTGCAGTCAGTTTTATTGCGATCGCCCAAACCATCAAAACACATGAAGGTTTCCCGGAGCGTTTTCCAAAATCGGTGCATGACAAACAGGAAGCATTACACACGTATGCACATGTGATTCGTAGTAACTGCATGGATACTGCGGATCCAATATGTTTTACCCAATGCTCAGGATTGTGTCTTAGGACAATCTAAAGAAGATATTGATTTCCTGTTGATTGGCGATTCGCATGCCAATGCCTACACAGCAATGCTGGATGAATGGGCAAAGGATGCTGATTTACGCGGTTATGACGTTACGCAAAGCTCAACCTTTTATCTGCCAGATGTACAGCGATTTGAATTAAAGTTGAATCAATGGAAAGAATTGACCAAATTCCAAAAACGTAATGATGCTATTACTGCGCATCTTAAAGAAACCCATTATCCAATGATTATTCTGGCGGGTTCTTATGCGCAGTATTTTGACGATGATGTAAAACTTAAAGATAGTGTCCATCATACTGAGGAAGAGATATTTAGAGCAGGCTTGATGAAAGCCTTAGAAATTGCCCATCAATCTAGTGATCAGGTGGTGCTAATTAATGATGTACCACATCTAGACTGGGAAGGGATTCCATCTGATTGTAATATTCGTAAAGAGATTCTTCATCGAGACGCTTCATGTACAGTTTCTCGAAAAAGTTATGAAGCACATTTAAAGCAATTCAATCAGATTCTGGCAGAAGCAAAACTGAAATATCCACAATTAAAAATTATTGATCCAACCAAAGTCATCTGTGATCAGCAGGCATGTAAAACGATGTTGAATGATGTGCCTTTGTATCGTTTTAAAGATGATAATCATCTTAATGATCAGGGTTCACGGCAATTGGGCGTTGAATATCTAAAACAGTTTGGTAATCCGCTTAAAGATTTGAAAAAAGATTAAATGGAATAAAACCACGTTTAATGACGTGGTCCTATTCCTTGGGATTTGGGTCATTGACTGATTTTAATCTTTATTTAATTCTTTCTTCTTGAACAGAAACCGGTTGCGGTTGCTCATCCATCTTATATTTGGAAGAACGTGTATTCCAGAACAGTTGTAATGTTCCCCCTAATAAAACTAAAGCAGCCAGCATAAACTGTTGATGATAGTTCAATCCAAGATATTGCAGGGCGCTAAAACTTAATCCACCAATCAGCTGAACAGAGGCAAAACATAGAGTCGCAATACTCCAGAGCTTTTTATAGGCCAGTCCATACAGTTGCAAAATGGTATAAGAGGTGAGGAAAACCACAGCGGGATTCAACATTCCGGTAAAAAAAGAAGAACTGAAAGTGAGGAACGGGTTAGCATTTAAAGTCGCGATGAAAATCGCCAGAATATACACACTATAAAGAATCTTTAAGGCGGTAAAATTGCCAAATTTTCTTGCCAGAATATAGGCAGAAAAAGCACCTAAGGCACTGCCCAAACCATATAGAATCCAGTTAAAGTTAATCCAGAATAAGCTTAATCCTAGTTCATGGCTGAGATAGTCAATCCAGAACAGGGAATGCGGAATATAGGCAAATGCACTACAGGCATAAACCGCCAGTAAACTATAAAAGACTGTATTTAAAGGTACTTGAGCAGCATGAGAAACAGATTGTTTAGCTAGATAGGGTTTAAATTGTTGTATCAGTAGGCTTAAGCAGATACAAATCATCAGGGCAAACCCACATAAGATCAGCCAGGCCGTACGTATGGAAATCTGGTCAAGATAAGGTAAAAACAGTGTAGCTAGTAAAACCCCCAATCCAATTCCGCTAAAACCAATAAAATTGATCTTAAAACGGTCTTTTAAATCGCAGCACTGAGCCACGACACTTGGTGACAAAATCATGAGCAGACCACCACTGATACCGGAGATCACGCGCCAGCTGATATACCAGATTTCAGAAAACCCTGAAAAAGCGCAACAGAATAAGCTAACCATTCCAGCTATTGCAGCAAGCTGGATATAGGTACTCATGCTTCGATCTTGAGGCAAGCGCATCGCTGCAAAAGCACCCATTAAATAACCCAGTAGATTGGCACTACCCAAAAGGCTGGCAAAACTCGCGCTCCAGACAAAGGCTTCACGTGTACCAGGTAACAGGGCAGTATAGGAAAAACGCAGAATGCCGATGCCTAAGCACATGCTCAGGCAGAGAAAAAGACTAAGCTTGACCGTATTTGAGGACATCCATATACTCTTGAAGTTTTATATTTGTTCAAAAAATAGCATGAATCATCAAGCTAAAGGAGAAAAGGCTGAATAGATTTTATTGAGAAAAGAAACTCTAGATTAACAGCATACCTCTTTTTAAATATCTATAAAGCTTGTCGCGGAAATTTTTAAACAATAAAAAACCGCATTCATAAATGCGGTTTTTTGAGTTAACTTTTATAAATTAACGCATTTTTGCCAGGAAACGGCCTAAACGGGTAATCGCTTCACGCAGTTCATTTTCTGCTGGCAGGAATACCACACGGAAATGATCCGGTGTTGGCCAGTTGAAACCAGTACCTTGAACCAATAGAACTTTCTCGGCACGTAACAGATCAAGCATCAGTTTTTCGTCATCCTCAACCGGATAGATTTCTGGATCAAGACGAGGGAAACAGTACATCGCACCTTCCGGTTTCACACAAGATACCCCCGGAATCTCGTTTAGCATTTCCCAGGCAATATTACGCTGTTCATATAGACGGCCACCTGGGCGGATCAAGTCATTAATAGACTGATAGCCACCGAGTGCAGTCTGAATTGCATATTGTGCTTGATGATTCGCGCAAAGACGCATTGAAGCCAGCATATCCAGGCCTTCAATGTAGTCCATTGCACGTGATTTATCACCAGTAATCGCCATCCAGCCTGAGCGATAGCCAGCAATACGATAGGCCTTAGATAAACCGTTGAACGATACACATAATTGCTTGCCTGCAAGCGAAGCTACTGAAACATGTTCAATGCCATCGTAAACGATTTTGTCATAGATTTCGTCTGCAAACAGGATCAGATCATATTTCTTCGCCAGATCCACGATTTGCTGTAATACATGACGCGGATAAACCGAACCAGTCGGGTTATTCGGGTTGATAATCACGATCCCGCGGGTATTTGGCGTGATTTTGCTTTCCATATCCGCAATATCTGGATACCAGTGATCTTCTTCATCACATTTATAGTGAATCGCAGTACCGCCAGACAGGTTCACTGCTGCAGTCCATAATGGATAATCCGGCATTGGAATCAGCATTTCATCGCCGTCATCCAGCAGGCCTTGCATCGCCATCACGATCAGCTCAGATACGCCATTGCCAACATACACGTCGTTCACGTGCATATCCAGAATGCCTTTTTGCTGATAATACTGACAGATCGCTTTACGTGCCGGGAAAATTCCTTTGGAATCTGTATAGCCAATCGCATTTGGCAGGTTCAGTGCAACATCATTAATGATTTCTTGCGGGGCTTCAAAGCCGAATGGGGCGGGATTTCCGATATTCAGTTTGATAATTTTATGTCCGGCTTCTTCCATCTCGTTGGCCGCTCGTAACACTGGTCCGCGAATGTCGTAGCAAACATGCTCAAGCTTAGACGATTTCTTGATCTCGCGAGGGGGGGTGTTACCAATACCGGACATAATTCCATCCAATTAATTTTTAAGTTAAACCTATAGATTACGCAAATATCACAATCTATGCTGAAATTTCGCTAGAAATTTTTTCATCTCTAGCGTAAATATGGAAGTACTGAAGCATGACATTGAATGTCAAAGATTTAAAGGAGTTAGTGATGGGAAAACTCAATAAAACAGACCGGGAATGGCAAAGAGAGTTATCACCAGAAGAGTTTCGCATTACGCGTGAAAAAGGAACTGAACCGGCATTCACAGGCAAGTACTGGAATACAAAACAGGAAGGGACTTATGTCTGCCGTTGCTGTGGTACACCACTGTTTTCTTCAACCACTAAATATGACAGCGGTTGCGGTTGGCCAAGCTTCTATCGTCCTGTGAGCAGCTCAGTTGTAGAAGAATTACCTGATACTTCACATGGTATGGTGAGAACAGAAATTATTTGTCATCATTGTGATGCACATTTGGGACACGTTTTCCCGGATGGTCCGGAACCGACTGGCTTACGTTATTGTGTAAACTCAGCCTCTTTAGAATTACAAACACAAGAAAAAACTGACGAGGAAACTTATCCATGACCAGCATTTATCAGTTTGAAGCTGAGTTGTTAGATGGGAAAAACAAACGACTTGCAGATTATGAAGGAAAAGTACTTTTAATCGTAAATACCGCGAGCAAATGTGGTTTCACTCCACAATTTGCAGGTCTGGAAAAGCTTTACCAGAAATATAAAGAGCAGGGACTGGAAGTTTTAGGTTTTCCATGCAACCAGTTTGGTGGACAGGATCCAGGTTCAAATGAACAGATCGGTGAATTTTGCCAGAAAAATTATGGGGTTTCTTTCCCAATGTTTTCCAAGGTAGATGTTAAAGGTCCAGAAGCGCATGCGATCTTCCGTTACTTGACCAATAATTCTAAAGGAATTCTAGGAAATGGTATTAAGTGGAATTTTACCAAATTCCTGATTGGTCGTGATGGCAAGGTATTAAACCGTTTTGCACCTACCACCAAACCTGAAGATCTCGAAACAGAAATTGAAAAGGTTTTATGAGTTTATTTGAAATGTCTAATTTCTAATGAATAGAAAATAAGTTAAATAAAAAATAATTTGTAGTCAATATCCATAAAAAAACCCACTTCTGGAAAGTGGGTTTTTTTTATTTGTGTTTAGGTCTTAAAAGATTAAAGAATCGCTTTTAAACGCTGAATTACCTGCTCACATTGGGCCAGATCAGCCACCAATGCCAGACGCACATGATTTTCACCCGGGTTGCCTTGTGTAGTTTCACGAGACAGGTAACGGCCTGGTAATACTTTGATATGCGCTTTTTCCATCAACATTTTGGCAAAAGCTTCATCATTGTCCACTTTGAGCCAATAGTAGAAACCCGCATCCGGTTTTTTCAGCGGAAGCAAGTGCCCCAATTCTTTCTGGAACAGATCGAACTTGGCACGATACTGTACCCGGTTTTCTTCCACATGGGCTTCATCATTCCAAGCGGTAATTGATGCTAGCTGGTGTTGCACCGGCATCGCTGCACCGTGATAAGTACGGTATTGCAGATAAGGTTTGAGTAAAGTGGCATCACCTGCAACAAAGCCTGAACGCATGCCTGGCAGGTTGGAGCGTTTAGATAGAGAATGGAAAACGACACAGTTTTTATAGTCATCTCGGCCAATCTCGGCACACACTTCCAGTAAACCTGTCGGTGCTTCATCAAACCAGAGTTCTGAATAGCATTCATCAGAAGCAATGACAAAATCATATTTGTCTGACAGTGCAATCAGCTTTTTAAACTGCTCTTTAGAAAGAACAGCACCTGTTGGGTTGCCCGGTGTACACACAAATAACAGGGCAGTTTTTTCCCAGACTTCAGCCGGAACTGCATCAAAGTCGCCTAAGTAATCATTTTCTTCAGTACAGTTAATGAAATAAGGTTTTGCACCTGCAAGCAGGGTAGCACCTTCATAAATCTGGTAGAAAGGGTTTGGCATCACCACATAAGGCGCATCTTCACGATTAATCAGCGCCTGAACAAAAGAAAAGATTGCTTCACGGGTACCAGAGACCGGTAATACATTGCTGTCTGCACTGATGCTATTCAGTTTAAAACGACGAGTCAGCCAGTTGGCAATGCTTTCTCGTAATTCAGGTAAGCCTTTGCTGTTCGGATAAGTCGATAGATGCTGGAAATTATCGATAATCGCCTGTTTCACGAACTCGGGTGCTGGATGCTTTGGTTCACCAATTGAAAGGGGAATCAAAGGCATATTCGCAGGCTGGGTATTCGCGAAAAGTTTATTCAACTTTTCAAACGGATATGGGTGCAATAAAGACAAGCTAGAGTTCATGAATGTGTTACCGAGCAGTGTGTTAGTGTTGAGCATTGACCTGATGTGAGGCCTCATCGAGAGCAGCTTTTAATGCCGCTGCAAAATTGTCAGACTCTGTTTGGGTCATTGGGCTGCCATCTTTTTTGGTGACAAAGAAAATATCTTCAGCACGTTCGCCAAGCGTAGCAATTTTGGCAGAGTGAATATCCAGACCCTGCATCATAAATAAACCGCCAATTTTCGCAAGTAAACCAGGATGGTCAAGTGTCGCAATTTCCACCATATTCTGATTTAAAGCCTCATTGAGAGTGATATCAACCGTATTTTCAATATCAAAATGACGTAACTGACGCGGAATGCGGCGCTGCATCAGACCTGGATATTCATCAGAATGACTTAAGGCATCCTGTAAGGCTTCAATCACAGTCGCTTCACGTTCTGGGTCAGTCAGCAGCGTGCCAAAACGGTCAAGTACGACATAGGTATCCAGACTAAAGGCTTTGGTCGCGGTAATAATCCGGGCATCCTGAACGTCCAGATTCATGCGATCCAGAACAGCAACCGTGGTAGCGAACAGATTTGGCTTGTCTTGGGTATAGATGAAGATCTGCACGGCATCCTGCGCATATTTACGATGCGCACGCATTAATACCAATGGTGCAGGATTATCCCCATGTTCCAGAATGGCACGGGTATGCCAGGCGATTTCATCGGCAGATTCTTTCAGGAAGTAATCATCGCCCAATTCCTGCCAGACTTTTTCAACGTCATAGAGTGAGAAATGTTCTACCAGACGTTCACTGGCTTCGAATTTGGTATCTTCAATCAGCATTTGATAATCAACCGGACGGCCGAGACCTGAACGGATCACATCACGCGCATGTGTATAAAGCTGACGCATCAAAGATGAACGCCAGGTATTCCAGAGTTTTGGATTGGTCGCGTTGATATCTGCCACTGTCAGCGTGTACAGATAATCCAGATGCTCCATATCGCCCATTTTTTCAGCAAATTCTTTGACTACATCCGGATCGGAAATGTCTTTTTTCTGTGAAGTCACCGACATGGACAAATGGTTTTCAATCAGCCAGGCAACCAGATTGCATTCACGTTCGGTAAAGCCATGGGTACGGCAGAACTGAATCGCATCGGCTGCACCAAGCTCACTATGATCGCCACCACGACCTTTGGCAATATCATGGAAAATAGCCGCTAGATAAACAATGTCACGACGTGCTAGGCGCTGGAACACGGAGCTGACCACTGGGAATTCTTTGGCAAATTCGGGTTCTTTGAAGCGGTTCAGATTGCGGATCAAGAGCAGGGTATGTGCATCCACGGTATAGATATGGAACAGGTCATATTGCATCAGGCCGGTAATCTGTCCGAAAGCCGGAATATATTTGCCCAGAACACCATAACGTTTCATCGCAACTAGCGTTTCGTACAGGCGATGCGGTGAACGAATGATGGCCATAAACAGGGCCTGGTGTACCGGATTATCACGGAAATCCTGATCAATACGTTTAGCTGCCAGAGTAAGCAGACGTAAAGTACGGGCACGTATGCCTTCAATTTCAGGACGATTAGCCAGCAAATAGAAAATTTCCAGAATGGCGCTTGGCTTTTCCGAGAAAATCTTGTGATGTTGAACTGCTAACTTGCCATCGACCAGTTTGAAATTTTCATTAATTTCTTCAATCTGGCGTTCATATTGAGGTAAACGCGGAGTAATGACCGATTCATTAAAATAGGCCAGCAGCATTTCATTCAGAGTCGAAACCTGCTGTGCGCTACGGTAATAGCGCTTCATAAACTGTTCGATTGGATAGTTCGGTGACTGACCTTCTTCACGGGTATAACCAAACATCGCCGCAATATCTCGTTGATAATCGAACAGCAGGCGATTTTCATCGCGCTTGGTCAGACGGTGTAAATGATGACGAATTTCCCAGAGAAAGCTTTCAGCTTCTTCGAGTACGGCAAGTTCAAACTCTGAAATAAAGCCCAGATGTACCAGGTCATAAATACGGTTAACGCGGAAATGACGTTTGGCAATCCAGCCAATCTGGTTAATATCACGGATACCGCCCGGTGCATTTTTAATATCCGGTTCCAGATTGCTTTCAGTATTATTGTGTTGAGCATAACGTTTGTGCTGCTCATCCATTTTCGCATCAAAAAAGGTTTTATCGGTCCAGGTTTGTGAAACGATTCGGCGTGGCCACTTGGTCAAATTTTCATTGCCAATAATCAGACGTGCCTCGATCAAGGACGTCGCTACAGTAAGGTCGCTGCTGGCCTGATTGACACATTCATTGATGGTACGAACACTGATGCCCGGTTTGAAGTTGCCTACATCCCAAAGAGAGGAAATAAAGCTGGAGATCAGCTTTTCCTGCTCTGGAGTGAAATCATCTTCAGAAAGGATCATGATATCGACATCTGAATAAGGCAGCATTTCGCGGCGGCCATAACCGCCGACTGCGAAAAGTGCCAAATCGGTTTGATCCAGTTCAGCATGATTCCACAGGAATTGCAGAGCCTCATCAATCAGGTTGGAACGGGCCTGAATGATGTCACGGATAGACTGTCCATTTTCAAAACATTCCTGAAGCTGGTTTTCTACATCGCTACGCCATTGGTTGATCGCTTTGATGTCATTGTGACTTTTAATGTAATTCAGCAGTGGGGAGGTATTGATCATGAACAGTGGTCCGTTGTATTTACTTAATTTTGATTCACATTAACTTGGTCAGCAACCTGTTGAGCCAGCTCGCGAGCCTGTTCAATGCTTTCTGCACGCGCAGTCGCGACACCCATACGGCGGCGTTTAAAACCTTCAGGTTTACCAAACAGGCGTAAATCGGTATTGGCATGGGCTAAAGCAAGATTCAGGCCAGAAAATGAAAGGTTGCGATCATCGACACCTGCGTAAATCACGGCACTGGCAGCCACACTATGGCGAGCCGTATTGACTGGTAAGCCTAAAATAGCACGGGCATGCAGTTCAAATTCACTCTGGAACTGGGAAGCTAATGTAACCAGACCAGTGTCATGCGGGCGAGGTGAAACCTCACTAAACCATACTTTGTCGCCTTTGATAAAGAGTTCTACACCAAAAATACCGCAACCGCCCAGTGCTGTGGTGACTTTATTCGCGATACGTTTTGATTCTTCCAAAGCTGCTGGGCTCATTGGCTGAGGTTGCCAGCTTTCTACATAGTCGCCTGAGTCCTGACGATGTCCGATTGGATCACAGTAAGAGGTTTCGATTTCGCCAGTTTGAGGATTCTTAGCCCGTACAGTAAGCAGGGTAATTTCAAAATCAAAATCAATTTGTGATTCCACAATCACTTTGCCCTGATTAACCCGACCACCTGTTTGCGCATATTCCCAGGCAGCATCAACTTCTTCAAAGCTTTTCACGCGAGATTGGCCTTTACCTGAAGAAGACATCACCGGTTTCACAAAGTTTGGATAACCAATGTCATCACAGGCTGCGCGGAAAGATTCCAGAGAATCGGCAAAGCGATAAGCAGAGGTCGGTAAGCCTAGTTCTTCAGCTGCCAGACGACGAATGCCTTCACGGTTCATGGTCAAGTTCACTGCTTTGGCAGACGGAATCACAGTGGCAATATTCTGTTCTTCAATTTCAACCAATACTTCTGTTGCAATCGCTTCAATTTCAGGAACAATAAGATGCGGCTGAATTTTTTGAATGAGCTGTTTGAGTTCCGCTGCATCTGCCATATTTAAGGCATAAGAAAAATGTGCCACCTGCATGGCAGGAGCATCTGCATAACGATCTGCAGCATGAACTTCTACACCTAAACGTTGCAAGGAAATCACCACTTCCTTACCTAGTTCTCCTGAACCTAGCAATAGAACTTTAAAAGCTGAAGATTGAAGAGGAGTACCAATAGTCACGTTCATGTGTATTATCCATGCTTGATTTTATGGACTTTTAGCATAACAGAACTCAATGCCGAGATAAGCCGAGTTTCATACAAAATTGTGATATTGGCCAGCAGTTTTATTTATAAAAGTTTATAGAGAATTGCATCTGAAATCAGGCAGTTCGCTTTACTTTATTTTTCACAGGGTTTAAATCATAAATACGATTTTGCGGATTGAGTTTTTTCATATGCAGAATTTGCTTGTCATTGAGCTGAAGTTGATGGAGAAGTTTCAGACTTTGTATACTCTTAAAGGCGTAAAAGGGAATGACAAAAGGACAGATAAAACCAAATATGCATAGCAATAAACCAAATCCTGAAAATTGCAGTGCATCGAGGAATACAGTGAAAAAATGGAATTGATGATTTTATATTGCGACAAGTGCAAAGAATAAAAACAGTAAAATTACACTAAAGCAAAATACAGAAATGAGATTTGGAATGCCTTTATGTAACAGGCTCCATTGGCTAAAAATGATTTGTTTAGGGTGCAGATGGATCACCTGTTGAGTCTGATTGTAGAGGGCAATGATTTTATTTTTGCCATGCTTCTGAATATAAATGACACGGACATGATCTGCGGGTTCAGCAACCACTTCTACAAAATGACCAGTAAAATTCTGTGCATTGATAAAACATTCAAAATAGCAGCCGGGTAATTCATACTGGTTAAAATAGCCAACATTTCATCACGTCGATGATGAATAAATATTTTCCCTTCAATCATTTGCTTTGGCTCGAACATGCCAATATTTTCCTTATTTTTCTTCTTATATCAAAAAGACTTATGCATTTAATTTAGCATAAGTCTTGAATAAGATTTCTAATTTTCTAAAAGGCTTAAAAAGGCATGGGGATATAGGTATAAATCAGGCCATAGGTTAAAGCAGCAGTTAAGGTCGCCATGACGATTTTCTTAAACTTAAAATATAGTCCAGCGAGTACAATAAAACCGATCAGCATGGCAAAACTTTTATCTGGCGTTTCCAGTAAGGGTGGTAAGGTCGCCACAACCAGCATGGAACTGATAGCAGCAATTCCAATCGAACCCAAAGCGATTTTCAGCCAAAGCGTACCACGTTTTTGCGAACCCTGCTGAAATTTTTGAATCACATAGAAAGGACCAAAACGTGAGGCAAAATTGGCAATTCCGACAATAATCCCGACCAAAATAATTTCAAGGTTCATGATTGATCTCCTGCATATTCAGGATCTGGTTTTTTCAGTACATAGTGCTTGAACAGGCCGGCCAAAATGCCGGAACTGATACCGATAAAGATCGCAGCGGACAGATCGATAAAATAACAGGCAACTGCTGAGACAATAATCGTGATGGTCACGACAAAGGTATGTTTCTTTTCAAAGGCTGCCAATAAGAAACTTAAGAACAGGGCAGGTAGAAGGAAATCTAAAGCCGCCTGCAAGAATTGTGGCAGATGACTAACCTGATCAGCAAATAGGCCGCCTAGAAATGAACCTGTCGCCCAAGATAACCAGCTAAACAGACTCAGACCGAGCATCCACGACTCTGACCATTCCTGACGCCGTTGTGACAGCTTGATCATACCTGAAGCAAAGACTTCATCAGTAAGACCCCAAGCCCAGACTGCGGTTTTCTTTAAGTTTAAACGATCTTGGATCAGGTTTTGTAAAGCTGGGCCGTATAAAAGATGGCGAATGTCCAAAGCAATTACGGTCAATGCAGTCATCCAGATCGAAGTACCACTACCAAGTAGAGCTACAACTAAAAATTGACTGGCACCGGCATACATGGAGCAGGACAGAAATAAGGCTTCCCAGGCAGTAAAGCCGAACTGGGTGGCAGAAACGCCAAAGGCAAAGGAGACCGGAAGGTAAGTAAATATAATGGTCTGGCTATCTTTGGCACCTTGCCAGAAACCGGCAGGTTGCATCGCTACTGGATTGTGGTCAGACACAAAACACCTTGAGAGAGAGTTAAAACAGGGATTAAATCAAGATTGTGTATTGTACGCGAATTTACTAGCATAGTGCCGAAATGTTTAACTGGCGATTCTGATATGTTGATGTTCAAGACACGTGCAATGCTGGTCGGTGTTTTAATCGGCAGCACCTTATTTCTTCAAGCTTGTGGAAATGACAGTCAAGCGCCAAAGGCCGAAATTAAAGCGGCACCTAAACTCTCCAATGATGCAACAACTTATGCTAATGCTGCATGGCAACTCATGAATGAAGTCGATCCGCTGGTCTATAACAAGGAAATGGAGCAGATTGATGCTCAGGTGCGTCAACCGGCCCGTAAATTAAGTACTGACTGGCGCATTAATGTGAAAATGACTGACTCAGTGACGGAAGGAAAATATGCCTTATGTCGTAAGGCTTTAACCAGTCTGGAAATCTGGGCACGTAGCACCGTTGAAAATAGCAGTAGCGTGGCACAGAGACAGGCCGACTATGAGCGTGATAAACAGCAATGTCAGGGAGCAATTGCTCATCCTGAACTGGGAAATACTGATCCAAAGCAGAAAGGTAATGCAGTAGCTGAACAGTCTTAATCGGGTTTTATAATCTTCAGGCGGAACTTCGGTTCCGCTTTTTTGTTATAAAAAACGATTCTATTTATATAAATAAAAAATAATTAAAATCAAGAAATATTGCCCTGAGGCATTAAAAAAGTCCTATAATTGCCTAATAATAAAGCGATTTATAGATAAAAGTTAATTTTCGGAGTAATTTTAAATGTTAAATAAATTGTTTTTAGCGATAAGTATAAGTGCTGTTTTAGTAAGTGCAGTACAAGCTTCTCATGCGTGTGAAGTAGCATCATGTACCAATGGCTTTGATAGCGTCAATGTTTGTGAATTGCGTTCTTAAATTTTAAATCCATCTCCCTATAGAAAATTCAAACAGCAAAAAATAAAAGAAGCCTCAGAATAAGGCTTCCCATACAGTTAGACGATCATGTCTTAAAGCAACATGAACAGACGTTCTAGATACAACACTGCTCCGCCCAAAAGAATACTGAGGCCGCAGATCAAGCGTAAAGAGTGCCAAGACATGAGATTTCGTCCTACTGTATTCATTTATATTGAAAGTGCTTCCAGATAACGGCGATTCACTTCCTTCCAGTTCACCACATTAAAGAAAGCGGCAATATATTCAGGACGACGGTTCTGGTATTTCAAATAGTACGCATGTTCCCAGACATCCAGACCTAGAATCGGAGTATTGCCATGCATGAGTGGTGAGTCCTGATTGGCACTGCTTTCTATGATAATGGTTTGATCAGGTGCTACGCTGAGCCAGGCCCATCCGCTACCAAAACGGGTCAGGGCTGCTTTGGTAAAAGCTTCTTTAAAGGCTTCAAAGCCGCCAAGCTCCTTGTCGATCGCCTGTGCAATTTCACCTTGAGGATTGCCCCCACCATCTGGACTCATTACTGTCCAGAACAGGGAATGGTTGGCATGACCGCCACCATTATTAATCACATTATTTTTCAAATCTTCAGGTACCTGATTGGCTTTGCTCACCAGCTCTTCCACAGAAAGATCTTCCCATTCTGTGCCTTCAATACCTGCATTGATGTTGTTGATATAAGTTTGATGATGTTTGGTATGATGGATTTCCATGGTTTTAGCATCAATATGCGGTTCCAATGCATCATAAGCATAAGGGAGTTCGGGAAGGGTATAGCTCATTTTTAATTGTCCTTAAGCGTGATTAAGTGAGTGGAATTTTCGACTAAATTTTAAAATACGCTTGTGTTGTATTAAATACAATGAGAATTATTATCATTTATGTTGTGGGGTATGGTTTTTATAAATAAGGTGTAAAGATGCGTATGAAAATAGCAAGAAGCCAAATTTGGTAACAAAAAAGCCCCGAATGATCGGGGCCGTTCTTTGGCTTCAACTTATACGTTGAAACGGAAGTGCAGAACGTCACCGTCCTGAACGATATAAGTTTTACCCTCTAGACGCCATTTACCTGCTTCTTTGGCGCCAGCTTCGCCGTTGTACTGTACGAAGTCATCATAAGCAATACATTCTGCGCGAATGAAGCCTTTTTCGAAGTCAGTGTGAATGACACCCGCTGCTTGAGGCGCAGTAGCGCCGACTTTAACCGTCCAGGCGCGAACTTCCTGTACACCGGCAGTGAAGTAAGTTTGTAGGCCAAGCAGTGAATAACCTGCGCGGATTACTACGTTCAGACCTGGCTCTTCCATATCCATTGCTTCCAGGAATTCGGCACGGTCTTCATCTTCAAGCAATGAAATTTCAGCTTCGATCTGGTTGCAAAGTGGAACCACGATTGCATTTTCAGCAGCTGCCAGTTCACGTACCGCATCGAGGTGCGGGTTGTTTTCAAAACCGTCTTCTGCCACGTTAGCGATGTACATGGTTGGTTTAAGTGTTAATAGACCAAAGCCACGAACCAGTTTACGTTCGTCATCATCCAGATTTGCTGCACGGGCAGGTTTGCCTTCATCTAGAAGAGGTAGGATTTTTTCTAGAACGGCTTTAGTGGCTACAGCTTCTTTATCGCCACCTTTGGCAGACTTCGCCAAACGAGTCACTGCTTTAGTCACAGTTTCAAGATCAGCTAGAGCAAGTTCAGTGTTAATCGTTGCGATATCATCAAGCGGATCAATTTTACCGTTGACGTGAATCACGTTTTCATCTTCGAAACAACGGACAACATGAGCAATTGCATCCGTTTCACGGATATTCGCCAGGAACTGATTACCCAGACCTTCGCCTTTAGATGCACCAGCAACCAGACCCGCGATGTCCACGAATTCCATGGTAGTTGGTACCACGCGTTGTGGTTTTACGATTTCAGCAAGTTTGTCCAGGCGTGGATCAGGCACAGGCACGATACCGGTGTTTGGTTCAATCGTACAGAATGGGAAGTTTTCCGCAGCAATTGCAGCTTTAGTTAATGCATTGAAAAGCGTAGATTTACCAACGTTAGGCAGGCCTACAATACCACAATTAAAACCCATGAAATAACTCACAAAGCGTTATATAAAAATTGCCAGTGATTTTACATGAAAGCCATGACAAAGTCAGGTCATGGCTGGATGCTTTGTTGAAAACTTATGAAATAGATGTCTTTAAATTTTACGTTTATCGAGCTGATTCGATAGGGTGTCACCAGTGGCCTGAACTAGCATGACCAGAATTACCAGCACCACAATCACGGCTAGCATGATCTGCATATCAAAACGCTGATAGCCATAACGATAGGCGATATCACCCAATCCACCTGCACCGATCGCACCGGCAATCGCCGAGGAGTTAATCATGGTCACCAAAGTGACGGTAAAACCAGCCACAATCTCCGGTAAAGCTTCAGGCAATACCACATGCCAGATAATCTGCTTACGGTTACAGCCAATTGCTTGAGCCGCTTCTATCAGCCCCTGATCGACTTCACGTAGGCTTACTTCAGCAATCCGGGCAAAGAAAGGAGTCGCCGCTAAGGTTAAAGGTACAACGGCTGCCCAGACACCATAGCTGGTCCCCACAATCCAGCGGGTAATAGGAATCAGCGCCACCATCAAAATCAGGAAAGGCACCGAACGGGTAATATTCACAACCCAGCCCAAAGCCTGATTAATGGGTTTAGATGGGTAAATACCATGTTCAGACGTACTGACTAACACTACCGCCATTGGTAAGCCAATTAAAAAGGCAACGATCGCGGATACACCGACCATGAGTAGGGTATCAGTAGTTCCTGTCAGTAATAAATCAATGAGTTGGTCGTGCATAGCCAATCACCTCAATTTGTGCAATGTGTTGTTTTAATTTTTGCTGAAGTAAGTCCGTGTCCAGATTCAGATCAGCAACCGCGACAATCAGGCTACCGACCAGATGATTCTGGATGCTGTCGATATGACTTTGATAGAGATGAACCGGATGATCAAACTGTTCAAAAATTACCTTTAAATTTGGTGAATGCTGAACACTGGAGGCATAGCGCAGTTTGACAATGCTATGCGTGGTATCCGCGGTTACTTCAGGACTAATGGCAAATGGAAGTTCCAGTTGTTCCAGATTCAGCAGTTCTTGGGTAATCTGCTGCTGAGGATTAGAGAATACTGACCAGACTTCACCGGATTCAACAATTTCACCTTTTTCAATTACGACGACTTGATCGCAGATTTCACGAATGACCTGCATCTCATGGGTGATTAGTATAATAGTGATGCCAAGTTTCTGGTTGATTTCTTTCAATAAAGACAGCACCACTGAAGTGCTTTCTGGGTCTAGTGCAGAAGTGGCTTCATCACAGAGTAGAATTTCCGGATGATGCACCAGCGCACGGGCAATGCCGACACGCTGCTTTTGTCCGCCGGATAACTGAGAAGGGTAGTTCTGCGCTTTTTCGCTTAAGCCTACCAGTTGCATTACTTCGTTTACACGCGCATCAATGTCTGATTTTTTATAATTCGCGACTTTTAAAGGTAATGCCACATTTTCCCATACGGTTTTGGCAGACATCAGGTTGAAGTGCTGGAAGATCATGCCAATGCGCTGACGTAACTGGATCAGTTCAGCATGGGTGAGCCCAGCCAGATCTTGTTGATGGATATGGATATAACCCTCACTGATCTGTTCCAGACCATTCAAAGTGCGTAACAGCGAAGATTTCCCCGCGCCACTTTTCCCGATAATCCCGAAAATTTTACTTTCAGGAATATCTAAGTTGATGTTTTTTAAGGCATGTACCGATTTGCCTTGTACCTCATAGTATTTATTCAGGTTGCGGATTTTGATATACGGGACGGAAAACGCCACCTGAGAACCAAAACTCACCATAGTATTCTCCTTATTTCCAGCCCGGGAACCAGAGCTTCGCACCAAAGTCAGCATCTAATGCTTCCTTCACGCGAGGTGAGTTCTGATAGATTTCAACAAATTTTTTCAGCTTGTCATTTTTGTCCTGATAGTCCTCACGTACGGCAAACAGGATCGCATAACGGTTGTCTTTGCTAGAGTCAAATAACAACGCTTGTTCTGGATCAGCTGTTTTAGCCAGACGTAGGTAGTGTGGATAGCCAAATGCCAGATCAACATCATCAATGGCACGTGCGGTTTGTGGACCTTCAACTTCAACAAACTGCAGGTTCTTTGGATTCGCTGCAATATCTTTCAGACTGGACAGGTGGTTGTTAGGATCTTTCAGTGTCACCAGTTTAGCCTGTTGCAATAACAGTAGCGCACGTCCCTGATTGACTGGATCATTTGGCACCACCACTTTTGCGCCGTCTTTTAACTCATCCAGACTGTTAATTTTCTTGGAATACAGGCCAACGTGAGTCGCTGCACCTTTGGCAAATGCCTTGATTTTAAAATCAGTTTCTTTCTTGGCATTATCCAAAAATGGCTGATGCTGGAAGAAGTTGGCATCAATATCGCCATGATTCAGGGTGATATTCGGTGTATTCCAGTCCGAGAACTCGACCAGTTTGACATTCACACCTTGCTGTCTGGCTTCTTCTGCTGCGACCTGTAAAGGCTTAGCAAAAGATGGGCTGATCCCAATCACCAGTTCATCCGAACCAGATTTCTTTTGCTGGTTCCACACCACCAGTCCGATAATGACGGCGGCAATAATCACCCCAATAACGGTGAATTTTGTTTTAACGGTTTGTGCCATGTTGCACCTCAAAATAAATTTATGCTGATTATTTTTGCTTTAGGTTCGTGTTCGCTGTTGAGGCGGAGCTTTGACATCGGAATTGCTGCACTGGATGTGCGCTGGATAAGCGGTCTCCTTGCTGGAACAGCTTGTGTCTGAAACTGCCTTGTTCATATTCAGTCTTATAGCGTCCGCGTTGCTGTAATTCAGGAATAACAAAATGGATAAAATCCAGATGCGATTCAGGTGCAACCGTGCGAGTCAGGTTGAAGCCATCTATCCCGGTTTCATCAATCAGCTGAATCAGTTTTTCTGCCACCGTTGCGCCACTGCCCACGATCAGTGGATAACGACCACCCAGCACATGCTGGGCTTTCAGGTCATTCGGTGTGATCTGCTGCTCTTTAAATTTGTCATTAACCGTCGCAATACTGTTGGTCTTCTTGTAAGGAATTGGTTCATCATCAGCAAATTTGGACAGGTCAATGCCAACTGAGCTGGAATAATGTGCAAGACCTGCTTCAGGGCTGGCATAGGCGCGATATTCATCCAGCTTTTGCTGTGCTAGTTCATCCGTTGCTGCAGTGACCACGGTAATGCCGACAAAAATCTTGATCGCTTCAGGATCACGGCCTTGTTCAACCGCTTGACGACGAATCTGATCAACCTGTTTTTTAATCTTGTCCGGATGATCACCACCAATAAACATGCCTTCAGTATGTTGAGTAGCAAAGGCCATACCCCGTGGTGAAGCACCGGCTTGGAACAGCACAGGCGTACGTTGAACAGAAGGTGAAACCTGGAACACGCCCTGGCTACGATAAAATTGACCCTGATGATTGACCTGGTGCACCTTGGCTGGATCAGTAAAGATACGTTGCTGCTTGTCTTTCAGCACAGCATCATCTTCCCAGGAGCCTTCCCAGAATTTGTAGCATAGCTGTAAAAATTCCTCGGCCTGTTCATAGCGCAGGTCATGGTCTTTCAGGCCATTTTCACCAATCAGGCGCTGCGCACTGTCCAGATAACCTGTCACGATATTCCAGCCGATACGACCATTAGTCAGGTGATCCAGACTGGCAAAACGGCGGGCGAACTGATATGGCGACTCATAGCTGAGATTGACTGTAACGCCAAAACCAAGATGGTGGGTCATGGCTGCCATGGCAGACACGAGGGTGCTTGGATCATGGCTTGGTAACTGGATTGATTCTTTTAACGTCAGGTCAATCCCATTCTGGTAGACATCATAGACTCCGGTGATGTCGGCAATAAACAGACCATCAAACAATCCTAGTTCTAATGTTTTTGCCAGATCGGTCCAGTAACTCAGCTCATTAAAGCGATGCGATTCATCCCTCGGATGAGTCCACAAGCCATGATTAATATGTCCCACACAGTTCATATCAAAGGCGTTCAGTAAGATTTTTTTCGCTTTTGGATTAGTCGTTGTAATTGTCATTACAATGTCCCTCGGCGTGGAGGCAGAACACCATTCAGTAAATAATTGGCAATAAAATAATATTTCCAGCGCGAAGCATCGTGCAGGGTATGTACGCGGGCATTACGCCAGAAACGATCCAGACCATCTTCGCGTTGGCTACCACGACTGCCAGCCAATTCAATTAGTTTTGATGATGCTTTTAATGCAGTTTCACTACTGTGCGCACGGGCCTTGGCTACATCCAGAGAGGCTTTGGCAACCCTAGCTTCAGTCGGATCGGCTTTAGCTGCATCGACAGAACGGGCTGCCTGTTTCAGTAACACTTCAGAAGCACGCACATCAGCGATCACACGACCCAGTTCGAGTTTGGTCAGCGGATCATCGGTGGCTTTGTCCACACCCGAATCAATCCAGGGACGCGCCTGACGTACACGGTTTAAGGTTTCCTTAAATGCAGCACGGGCAATGCCGGTTTCAATGGAAGCATGCAGCAATTGTGCAAAAGGTCCGGAAATGGTTGGGTGGGAATAGGCTGTATCAAAACGCACCACATCTTCTTCAAGCACGTGTACGTTATCGAATTTCACTGTACCACTGCCCGTGGTACGCTGGCCAAAACCGCTCCAGTCATCAATCAAGGTGAGACCTTCGCTGTCACGTAGCACAAAAACCAAGAATTGCTGCTCGTTTTCATCTACGACCAATGTTGGGATGCGGTGCGCAAACAGGCTGCCGGTGCAATAGAATTTTTCGCCGTTAATGACATAGCCTTGCTCGGTCTTGCGGATTGCAGTCTGGCGTTGTACGGCAGTCTTGGTCTTGAACTCAGCCAGGGCATTACCGAAACGGGCGCCTTTTAGCACTTCGGCATAGAGTTTATGTTTTTGTTCTTCGGTGCCGTTATTACGCAGGATTTCCAGACCATAGAAATGGTTTTGCGGAATCTGACCAATCGAGCCATCGACACCGCTCATTAAGGCAATCACTTGCGCTACGGTATAGCTAGACACTTCTGCACCACCATATTCTTTAGGTACAGTAATCGCCCAGAGTCCGGACTGGCTATAAGCCTCGATTTCTTCGAAAGGAAGAATACGTTCGGCATCACGCTGTACCGCATTAATCTTGAACTGTTCAGCCAGATTACGGGCAATTTCTAGTGCTTCTTCATCAGATTTGATGATGTGCGCATGTGCCAGCTGTTCTGACTGCAATGGACTAATGTTTTGAAATGAAGTCATGGCAAATATGCTTAAATCCAGGCGTGGCGGGCAGGGAGCTTATGATTTAGGTAATAATCCCCAAGTGCATGCAGCTTCCAGCGGATCGGGTCATGCAAGGTATGCACACGGGCATTACGCCAATGCTGATCCAGATTGTGCTGACTGAGGCTGGAGCGACTTCCACCCAATTCCAGTAATTTTTCCGAGATATGTAGCGCAGCATCGTTGGCATAGACCTTGGCTTCAGCAACCAGAATTGAGGCTTTGGCTGCCTGCTCATCAGTCACAGATTCCAGCTGATCCAGTTCATCCAGATATTCAGCGGCTTCATCCAGCAGTAAAATCGCGGCATCGAGCAGCACAGAAGATTTGCCAACTTCCTGCAGGGTATAATGTTCTAAGCTGGCTTTTTCGACTTGCGCATCGACAATTGAACGTGCTTTTTGTACGGCAGTCAGCGTATCGGCAAAAGCAGCTTCGGCAATGCCGACATCAATCGCGACCTGCATCAATTGGGAATAGGCACCGCGGTAGCTTGGTTGATTTCCTAACAGACGCTCATCAAAAATCAATAGCGGATCAACTTCGACATGCTGAAGTTTGACGGTACCACTCGAAGTCGTGCGTTGACCAAAGCCATTCCAGTTATCGATCACTTCCACACTTTCAGCATTGCGGTCGATAATGGTTAGTACTACATGGCCTTCTGGATGAATCGCTTTAATCGCCAGCCAATGGGCAAAGCTACTGCCAGTTGAATAGAATTTCTCGCCATCCACAAAATAGCGACCGTTTTCAAGGGTAAGTGTGGTTGCCAAGGTTTTAGTATCTTTAGTATTTCGTTCCGGGCCACCATTCGCCAGACGCTTACCTTTTAGAATTTCGTTATAAATAAACTGTTTTTGTTCTTCTGTGCCCATGATCTGGATCATGTTGAGTAATGCAATCTGGTTCTGCGGAATCTGTCCAACACTAGAGTCAGCTTTATTAATAATCCGGAATACATGAGTCAGGGTTTTATTGGCAACAAATGCACCGCCGTACTGTTTCGGAATGCGCATGCCACCCAGGCCTTTCTGGCTGAACAGGTCAATCTCAGCAAAAGGTAATAGGCGTTGCTGATCACGCTGATTACGGCCTTCCAGGGCAAAGTCTGCAACCTGATAAGCAGCATTAATCGCGTCGAGATCATTTTCGATGATGTGAACTTTTTCAGAAGTTAAACGAGACATAATGACATCCTAAATCGATGCCAAAACGTTACAGCGAAAGCTTTATGTAATTAAGCAATTGCTTTTGCAAAGCTTATGAAAAAAGCTATTTAAGATAAAAGCTGCTAGATTCTTATAAATTTGGAATATAGTAACTGATTAAAATTAAATAGGTTTTTAATATTTCCTTGTTTTTAAAAGATGAGTTTAAAGCGGTGCATATCTGCTTTATAGATAATCAAGACAAAAAAATGTATAAAAATACTCATCGTCGTGTTGAATAAGCAACATCTTTATTTTGAATAAAAAGTTCATTGTATTTCCAGTCTGGGGTGACTAAAGTATCCGACTAAATTAGATGGTTTTAATGCGATCTGACCTAAAAACAAGTATGGAGAATTTATGCGCATCTTATACCAGTTTCCACTTTCTCATTTTTGTGAAAAGGCACGCTGGATGCTGGATTACAAAGAGCTGGAATATATTGCGCAAAATCTGATGCCGGGTGCCCATCGTGCCTTTGCCCGCCTAAAAACTGGACAAAATCGTTTACCGATTCTGCGTGATCGGGAACAATGGATTGCAGACTCGACCAAAATCGCTCTATATCTGGATGAGCAATATCCTGAACACCGTCTGCTACCTGCAGAAGCAAGCTTGCGCCAGCAGGCGTTAGATATTGATGAAATCACCCAGGAATTAGGCCGCCATGTGCGTCGCTGGATGTTAGCTCAGGCTTTATCGCATGATCATGAATCAATGGATATTCTGATTGGAGAAAAAGGCTATCTGCGCCAGTTTGAAAAATTCTCCAAGCCATTGCTAAAAACCCTTTTGACCAAGGGTTATGCCTTAACTGAAGAGGCACTGGAACAGTCCAAACAATTTATCAAGAATTCGGTTGAGCAGCTTAACCAGATCCGTGTGGAAAAAGACGGGGCTTATCTGGTCGGTTCACGTTTCTCTCTGGCCGATATTGCTGTCTGTTCGATTCTGGCCCCTCTATTGGCTATTCCGGGAACGCCGTGGGAGCGGGAAAGCTTTGAGTCGATGTCGGATGAATACCGTGAATATCAAAGTCATCTGGCTGAATTGCCATTAGGGCAATATATTCAAAAAATGTATCGTAATGAGCGCAATGCCCGTGTTGATTGGCGCGGTGTATAAAATTAAAAATGAAATAAAAAAACGCGCATAAAGCGCGTTTTTTTATGAGATTAGAATTAACCCCAAGGGCTGGTCTGATCAATATCACTTGGTTTATTGAAGCCACTGAGCAGTGAGCTAAAGTCAAACTTCGGCAGAGAGCTACCACTTGAGATATTGGTAATGGTTTCTTTAATGGTTGGGATGATTTCAGTAATGCTGATATTCGTACCCGTATCAGTATTACTAATACCGGAAATCAATTCACTAAGATCAGGCAGTTGTAGGGATGAGTTGTTGCCGACTAAATTGCCAAGACTATCCGTGAATGCATCCAGACCTAAACCGTCTAAGCTTGGCACGCCAGAACCGAGTGACCCGAGCAGCTCGCCAATTTCAGGAAACTGAACACCATCCAGAAGATCCGAGAATTGACCTTCGCTATCAATCAGCGCAATCACAGGTTTTAGTGCGGTAATCACATTGTTGAGGTCGCTAGATAAGGTGAACAGTGATGGGTTATTCACAAAGTCCAGTACCACTTGTACGCCATTCAGGACATCGTAAAGCGTATTTACGATTTCTGCCTGATCAGCATCAAGAACGTCACTATTCGCTAATAGATTCAATAGTGGATCGATGCCTTTTAGTACATCTGCGATGGTATCTGGTACATTACCTGAACCTGCAGAACTGATTGTAGATATCAATGTAGTCACACTACCAACCACTGTTGGTAAAACTTGGGTAAGTTGATTCTCATATCAATGGATGAATTACCTGTATCAATCGATGCAAGCAGTGGCATCAGGCTTTGCGCTACAGTTTGCGCAATGGTGCCAACATCGATATTGCCTGAATTGCTAATTAGACCACTGAGCAAATTGGTAATAGCACCGATATCAAGATTACTGCTTGCATTGCTCATTAGGTTACTGGCTAACAGATTGACTGAACTGGTATCTAAACTACCTGTTGAGCCACCGATCAATCCGCTGATCAAGTCAACAATTGCACCGATGTCGAGATTACTAGCGGCATTGCCACTGATGAGACCACCGACTAGGTTGGCAATTTGATTAATATCTACATCGCCAAGTCCGCCAGAACCACCAATTAAGCCACTTACCAGTTCAGCAATTTGTGCGATATCAATATCGCCACCTTGAATCAAGCCATCGACGAGGCCTGCAATTGCTCCTATATCAATGCCGCCTAATCCACCTGAACAACCGATCAGACCGCTCAATAGTTGGGTAATTTGAGTAATATCAATATCACCACCTTGCAATAAGTTGCTAGCCAGTTCAGCAATTTTACTAACATCCAGATTGCCAGCACTGCCACCCATCAATCCGCTGACCAATTTGATAACTGCATTTAAATCCAGGGTTAAGGTATTACCACCCATTAAGCTGCTAAGCAGATTGCTGACTGAACCTATGTCGAAACTGCCACCATTGGCTTTCGTTAACTGGCTAATTAAATTATTGATATCAAGTTTAGAAGCATTTGTGCCTGTAAATTGGCTAATTAAATCAGTGAGGGAACTGGAATTTAAACTATTGCCAGAAAGCAGGCTGTTTAAGAGAGAATCCAGGGAGGGGGGAGAGGGGTAGAACCTGTAATAGAACCAATAATGCCAGAAAGACTGCCACCCAATAAACCGCTGAGTAAACTCGTATTTTACGTCTCTGTCGTGAGCACGGGACTGAGTTTAGTTTTAATTGAACTAAGAATACTAAAAGCCATAACCGTTCTTTGCGAATTTTTATCTTGTTATGTTTGTTGTGTGTTTTAGATAAACCGCTCTATTCTTATTTAATTTCTATACAAGTGTAAATCTAAGTTGGATTAATCATGCTTTGCAAATTCAGTTATCAGCTTTATAGTTTTTATTCATAAATAGTTTAGTGATAAATAAGAATGATTTATTTAAAAGCGTCGCTTATCGAAAATTTGTTTTATACGACGAACGACCATAAACATGGCTTAAAACTGGTCATTGAGATGTGTCTGGCATTTTTTTTCAAATAACTGGTAATTTACGAAAAAAATCACAATACTAAGAGTTAAATGATGATGTATTTAAATAAAATGGCAAGAGATTAGAGATGGAATTAGATCGTTTTGATAAGCATATTCTTGAAATTTTGACCCATGAAGATGTCAATCTAAATGAACTCTCTGAAAGAGTAAATTTATCTGTGAGTTCGGTGCACCGCAGGATCAAACATTTAATCGATCATAATATTATCAGTGGCTTGAAGCGCGAAATTAATTATCAAAAATTGGGCTTTAGCCTGCATGTGCTGTTGCAGGTTTCCTTGAGCAAGCATGATAGCGATACTTTTGCCAAATTTTTAGAAGAATTAGAAAATATTCCGGAAGTCATTAACGCTTTCCTGGTGACAGGACAGTCTGCGGATTTTATTGTCGAAGTTGTGGCACTTGATATGGAAAATTATAGTCAGATTCTATTAAGTAGAATTGGTAAGATCGAGCATGTTGTAGCGCTGCATTCCAGCTTCGTGATTAAGGAATATAATGTCTTTAACTGTAGTGGTCTTTTAAATAAGGTTTAAATTCTTAATTATTATTTTCAGTCAATAAAAAAACGCACCCGAAGGTGCGTTTTGATCTCATAGAGGATTAGGCATCGAGTTGTGCTAAAACTTCATCAGAGAATTCAACGTTGGTATAAACGTTTTGAACATCATCCAGATCTTCAAGCATATCAATCATTTTCATGATTTTTTTCGCTTGGTCGATATCTGTGATTTCAGCTTTGGTAGATGGGCTCATCACCACTTCAGCGTTATCAGATTTTAAACCTGCAGCAGCTAAAGCATCTTGTACTGTACCGAAGCTTTCTGGCGTGGTGATGACCAGGATTTCATCCTCATCCACTTCAATGTCTTCAGCACCCGCTTCAAGCGCTACTTCCATGATTTGATCTTCTAAAGACACATCTTCAAAAGTAATCTCGCCACGTTTAGTGAACAGGAAGGATACTGAACCGTTGGTACCGAGGTTACCATCAGTTTTAGTGAAGCAGTGACGTACATCAGGAACCGTACGGTTCAGGTTATCTGTCATAGTTTCAACAATAACTGCAACGCCGCCTACGCCATAACCTTCATAGGTTACTTCTTTCAGATCGTCGTTATCTTCACCACCGGCACCACGCTGAATCGCGCGATTGATCACATCACGTGTCATGTTTACAGATAATGCTTTTTCTACAACAGCACGTAGACGAGGATTACTACCCGCATCAGCGCCACCGAGTTTGGCAGCAGTTGTTAATTCACGAATGTATTTGGTAAACAACTTACCACGACTGGCATCTTGTTTTGCTTTACGATGCTTAATATTGGCCCACTTGGAATGACCCGCCATGCGAAATATGCTCCTTGTAGATTGGCTGTATGCCTATCGAATTGCGCCGATTCTACCATAAGCTCTTTTTTTGAAAAAAGAGTCTGGATTTGAGATTTAATGATAATGCCAAAAAAATAGGCAGTAAAACAGAAAGGCAAAGCAATAAATGTAAATAAAAACTTAAGAAAATGTTTGCTGAGAAAATACCTAAATAAGAAAAGGGCAGGAGAAATATTATTCTCAAGCCCTTTTATGGAGTGTTTATTCCGGGATAATAATATCCAGACCAACATTCTCTTTATAGAGCTGCTTGATTAAAGCCAGATCATGTGCAAGATCAGTCGGATAAATTTTGCCAAAAATCCCCCCTTGCTTAGTCTTGGAATTGGCATACATAAGCACAATTGGCACATTGGCAGCTTTGGCAATATGCCAGAAACCGGTACGGATCGGTTTACGCGTTTCACCATTTTTGGCACGGGTGGCTTCAGGTGCGATCACCAGATTGAATTTTTCATTATTTTGAAAATGTTCAACCATTACGCTGACAATATCCTTATTCGCCTTACGGTCGACCGCGATACCACCCATGGCTTCCAGAATTGGTTTCATTGGGCCTTTGAACAGTTCTTTCTTGATCAGGGTATGAATTTTGATGTCATACATCTTAAAGAGCGCCAAAGATAAAACCGCATCCATCATGGATGTATGTTCAAATCCAACAATGACCTGTTTATCTTCGAGCACATCAGGTTCGACATGATATTGCCAACCGGCAAGTTTAAATGCAGATTCGCCAATAAATTTGTTGAGCATAAATAGAAAGAAATAAGAGCTAACGGTATGAACTGCATAATTTCTTCCTGTTCTTATTCACAGTCAATAGGCTTTATTTCAAATTCATTAATAATATGAAAAATCCAAGATCAAAAAAGTATATTCAATAGTTTTTAAGACCTGAAAGATATAAATAAATACTTAATAATCATTAGCATATATCATCTTATATAAAATAAGTCTTAAAATGATGAAAAAATGACTATCCAGCACAAATTTTAGTTATTAGACTTTTGTCGAAGAAAAGAAGAAATTGTGTCTTTTCTATTTTCTGGTCATTTTCTCTTTGAGATTGAAACCTATGACGTATATTACAGCTTTCATGTTCTCAATGCTTCTTTTAGCACTGGTTATTGTATGGTCTTTAATCGAAATCTATATGGATTTGCGTAAAGACGAGAAATTGGAATCGGAATTTTAATCTTTATAACTTTTTAAAGAATATCTTCTGGGATTGTATTTCTATAAATAATAGTTGGTATTTTTATTGGTTATGATTGTGTTGAGACGTAAAAGCGATCAATTTATTAATTTGATATTCGAATAATTAGCACAGCTCTCTTTATTTTAAATAGAAAATATAGATGTCATATGAGGCTTTTGCTAGCTCAACTTAGACTGAAGTCTTAAATCCTAAACAGAACAGTTATTAAAGATAAAAAATGATTGCTGGCTAAGTGTGCAAGCAGCAAGAAAAGTACTTGTTTTTTGATCTAATCTTGGCTAGTATTCAATGCGCCTGAACTAGTTGAAATATAACAAATTCAGCCTATATAGGGCCTATAGCTCAGTTGGTTAGAGCAGCGGACTCATAATCCGTTGGTCGACAGTTCAAGTCTGTCTGGGCCCACCACATTCAACCTCGTAAGCCTTTGGTTTATGGGGTTTTTTGTTGCCTGAAGATTCTAGACCACCGGATTTTCATAGACCATATGTGGTCCATTTGTTCGATAATCCGATGGGCTAAACTCAAAAATCAGAAAATACATTGCCCATTTTCATTTCACTATATTCTCACTTTCGATGTGAGTATCGTAATTGATGAATAAAAAACGATCATAAAGATTGATCATCAAGTTTCGCTATGAGCAGAGAAATGAGTTTTAGTGTGGGGATGGGGAATTTATGCTTACCTGATCTTAGCCCGATGATATAGGGCTAAAACCAGTTTTGGTTGGGGAGTTTGCTTAGATATGTATATTGAGTAAGGGCCAATGGAAACTACAGTCCAGTGTAGAACTTATCGATGAATTGTCTGGTCTTGACCACTAGCGTATTCATGAGTGTTTTACGCTCTGAAATTTTGGGGCGAGTAATAGGTAGATCAGTCACATCTTCACGACTTGGCAGACGTTTGGTGTATTCATATTTACCGATCACTTGTTTGAACACTTCAGGCTTGATTGCTTCTTTTTGACAAAGCTCATCAATCGCTCGTTCTTTTTCTACATCCCAGAATTGTGCAAATGCTTCTTCTACACTTTGCCCTGTGATCATGCGTGGAATATTTTCATCCAGAAATTTTTGGATCAGTTCCTGTTTGTCGTACAGCGTATGATTATTTGCCAGTAGATCTTGCACCTGTGCGCGATATTTTTGCTTTTGTTTCTGATCGGTGTTGTTGACTGCAGATTGCAGTAAATTCAGGATATAACCGACATTGATTGTATCTTTGTGAATGAGTTCCAGTTGAAAGTTCACATCATTCAGTACAGAAACTTTGTCTTTCGGTTGTACGACACGAGTATTGGTATAGAGGTACTTGTATTGTGAGGTATGCTTCTGAAATTCAGCTTTGTTCAAGTCAGTGTCATCTTGATCGTATTCAACAAAGTTTTCCAGTTGTGCATTGATCCGCATGACTTCACGGAAAGCCTTCACATACTGCAATTGCTGCTCTTCTGTGGGTAGTTCCAGTACCTTGTCTGGGTCAGGGGCAATCTTAAGTAATTCGGCAACAGCAGCGTTGTACTTTTCCTTGATGCTTTCAAAGCTTGGAATCAATACTATCTTTTCTGCTTCAGCCTTGTTTGAAAACAGTGCTAGGGCTTTATCTGTAGCTTGTTTCAGATTGCGGAAGCAGACAATATTGCCAAATGGCTTGTCTGCATTCAGGATGCGATTGGTGCGTGAAAATGCTTGAATCAGACCATGATATTTGAGGTTCTTATCCACATACAAGGTATTCAAAGTCTTTGAGTCAAAACCTGTCAGGAACATATTCACAACTAAGAGGATATCAATTTCTTTTTTGCGTACCCGATTGGCAATATCTCGATAATAGGCATAAAACTCATCACCTGAGTTAAAATTCTGTCCAAATTGAGCATTATATTTCGCAATATAGCCATCGAGCTTGTCACGGTTGGACTGACTGATTCTTGTTGGGATATCAGCAGATTCTTCATCAATCAAACCATTACTGTCTTCAACTTTGAGTTCTTCATTGGCTGCAAAGGAGAATATAGTTGCCACAGTGAGAGGCTTAAAGATTCGGCCTTGATCTTCTGCTTCTTGTTGCTTTTGCTGCTGTACTTTTTCAAATAGCGCATAGTATTGATTCAGTACATCGACTGAACTTACACAGAACATGGCAGTGAAGTTCTGGTTCTTGGTTTTTATGTGGTGATTGTCGACAATATAGCGAGTGATCATCTCCAGACGTTCTGGATTGTCAAACAGTTCTTTGGTGTCTATACCTTCAACATCTTCTTCATAATTGTGACTGGTTTCGATACCGTTTGCAGTGTATTTACCTAGGTAGCTAATCTGGAAAGGTAATACATTCCCATCCCGGATTGCATCGGTAATCACATATTTATGCAGGCATTCATCAAATAGGGCATTGGTGGTCACAGCCTTGGAATCAATTTTAAGTTGGCTGTTTGTTTCGAAAATAGGTGTGCCAGTAAAGCCAAACATTTGTGCATGGTTGAAAAAGCGTTTGATATTACGATGCGTATCACCAAATTGACTACGATGACATTCATCAAAAATAATCACGACTTTTTTGTCTTTCAGATAGGCAATTTTATCTGCATAGCGATCCGAACTAATCGCAATATTGAGTTTTTGCAAGGTCGTTACAATGAGCTTGTCATGTTTCTGACCCAATTGATTGACCAGAGTATTGGTATTCTTGGTGGTATCAACACTATCCTTTTTGAAAGCATTGAACTCTCGCACTGTTTGCGTGTCCAGATCACTACGATCCACGACAAATAGCACTTTTTCTACTTCAGGTAAGCGCATGATCAATTGACTGGCTTTGAATGAAGTTAAAGTTTTACCTGAACCTGTGGTATGCCAAATATAGCCATGAGTTTTGGCTGTTTGTACACGCTGAATAATTTGCTGTACTGCATAGATCTGGTAGGGGCGAAGTACCATTAAGCGCTTTTCTGCCTCCAGAATCACCATATATTCAGTCAGCATCTGAGTAATATGAGAGTGGTTCAGAAAGGTATCTGCAAAAGCATCGATTTTGTGGACATGCTTGTTGTCAAAGTTTGCCCAAGGAAAGGTAAATTCGAAGTTATTTGTCCCTGTGGCATAGTAATGCGTATGGTCACGATTACTGATCACAAAAAGCTGAATATAGTTGAATAAGCCTGTACCACTGCCATAGGCTGCTTTGGCATAGCGCTGCGTTTGATTGAATGCTTCAGGGAGTTCCACACCAGCACGTTTCAGTTCAATTTGAACTAATGGTAGGCCATTAATCAGCAGGGTAACGTCAAAGCGACTGGTATGCCCATTGATACTGGAATGATCAATCGCAATTTGATGTGTTACTTGGTAAATGTTCTTACTTGCGTCCGAGAACAGAAAGTCGATATGTCGTGTTGAACCATCATCAAAGGTCACTGGAAAGCGATGACGTAGCACTTTGGCACAATTGAAACTATTGCCAGCTTTCAGATGATTGAGAATCTGTCCCCATTCATTTTCAGACAGTACAGAAAGCCCATTGGCTTGCTCAATCTGGGTTTTGAGATTGATCAGGAGCTGCTTTTCATCTTTTACATCAACTTGACGATAGCCTAAGGTCTTTAAGTGCTGAATCAATTCATTTTCAAGTTGTTCTTCGCTTTGTACTGACATTTACCGCTTTACCCCCACAATTTCATTTATTCTTGGATTACACGCTCAACTTGGTTTTGTTGCCATGTTTCATAAGTCAGATGGTTGGTCGAATCTTTCCATTCTTTACGACCATTACATGCTCTTCCCAAGATGACTGCGCCTGCTGCTGATGGACTTGAAAATAAATAGTCTTGATTGAACGTATAGGTATTTGGATCAATGATGTTATTTTCAAACAACTGTGGTCGAAGGTTCTTCATATAGTTGTGTGTAGGTTGACTGACATCTCTACGTACTTGGGAGCCTTTGAGTACATAGAACTCACCATCAATGATTTTTGCTTTGGCTTGAATATCTCTTGCGGATAGGTAGAAATCTGCTTCTGTATTGGAAGTATCCACTGAAGTAGGAGCAATACTATGTACTTTTGGCTGTTCACTTGGATATTTCATTTCCTTGAGGAATGTATATCCAAGGGCAGGAAGAACCACTTGTATTTGTTCCAGAAAGTATTCCATATCCGCTGTATCTGATTCAGGTAGGCGGTTGTAGAGGTGTGCTGTGCCATTTTTGAGTAGGCATTGTCCGCTACGCTTCGCAATATCGATCAAGCGACTTTCAAGGTACTTAATATGGGTCTTGGTGATGTTCTGGTCTTTACCTGTGACCAGACATACTTTTTCCCAGAAGTCCTTTCCACCTGCTTCTTCAGTACGGTTATGCTGTTTCAAACGGTTAGCGACATCATCTGATTCACCAATATAAACGCTTGGTAAGGAGTCTTCGGGATCTTGACCCACAAGGAAATAGATACCTGTTCTGGCACATTCTTCTCGCTGGATGAGATCCAAGAGTTTAGTGCGTGGTGCTGAAAGAACATGACCTGTCCAGTTGATAATTTCAGCCGTCAGGATGCCATTTATCGAACCATCCACCAAAAACAGCTTGATACTTTTTCCGTGGGTCATTGTTTTCCCCTATACAAACATTTGCTGCAACAAGCCTTTTTTCCATTGTTTGGCCTGTTCAATTTGCTGTGCAGTTACTTCAATTTTTTGGTCGATGGATGACAAGAAGTTAGCTATTTTTGTTTGTTCCTCTAGGCAAGGAAAATCAAAAGTGAATTCATTCAAAGTACCTGTCGTAATTTGGTTAATCCGTGCCCCCAAATTCATCTGAATCTGTTCAAAAAACCACGGTGTTTGCATGAGGTAAGCAATAAAACGATTGTATTGGCTTCGATAAACAGACATAAATGCACCGAATGTCATGACTTCATTATCATTAATAATGACACTTTTTCCGATGAGCCTCTGACTTCCATTTCTAGTACAAATTAAAATATCATTTGGTTGAACAAGGATTTTGTCTTTGATCTTTTTATTTACACGCACTTGATCATTTTTATTCAACCGCCCATTCTTAATATTTGATGAACGTAAGACTAAGATACCTGAACCATCATTCGTAACATCTGTTGGAGAATAAGTTAATCCAATAATATTTTCACCCACTTCAGCAAGGGTTCTACTTTCCCACTCCGCAAACTCACTACCATCATCAGCCTTGAAGCGAATTTGCTGACTGAATAGCTTTTGCATCATGCCTTGTTTGTATTGGCTGAGGAGTTGGTGTTTTTGTGTCAGTTGATTAATCTTTTCATCTACTGCTGAAAGAAAAGAAGCAATTTTTGTTTGTTCTACTTTAGAAGGAAAATTTAAATAAATTTCTTTTACTTCAGAAGCCAATACATGTTCAATTGTGTTACCAGTTTTAATTTGAGAAATAATTTTTTTCCCAATTGGAGTATAAAAATAATATTTAACAAAATGAGAATTGGTTTCTTGTTCTTTGTGAGGTGAAAGTACAATTAAAGCATGACAGTTTGCATTGTCATATTCTTTATCAATAACTGCACATTCCCCCACATGGCCGCTTTGAACCATCAAAATGTCGTCTATTGCTAGTTTTGAATTACTTTTTTTAGCGTGAAATTCTTCAGAAATATAGATCAAACCAGTTGGATCAATTCTTCCATCTTTTACATTCTTACCTTGTAAATATTTCACACCGTTAGCTACATAATACGGAGTAGCGATCCCAACAAATCCATTTCTAATTTTTGGAAAAAATTTTTTCAAAGGAGATGAGATCCAATCTCCATCAAATTCTGTGAATCTCAATGCTGGAGTAGTCATTATTTAATCTCCGAAAAAGGAGAGTCGATACCAAGTTCTTTGCAGAAATCAGCAATCACTTGATCTGTTTTCTTACTTGCTTGTTCAAGGTCTTTGAGTTGCTGTGCAATGGTATTCAGATCAATTTCATCTTCCACTTCAAAAGTATCAACATAGCGTGGAATATTCAGGTTGTAGTCATTATCTTTGACTTCTTGCAACGTGGTGACTTTGGCATATTTCTCGATGTTCTGACGCTGTGTAAAGGCATCAATAATCTTATCCAAATGCTCAGGCAGTAACTTGTTTTGGTTCTTCTGCTTTTCAAAGTCATTACTAGCATCAATAAACAGAATATCACCTGTATGGGTGCGATTTTTCTTGAGTACCAAGATACAGGTTGGAATAGATGTGCCATAGAAGATGTTGGCAGGTAAACCAATGATGGTATCTACCACATTCATTTTCTCAATCAGGTACTGACGAATCACACCTTCACTTGAACCACGGAACAGTACACCATGCGGAAGAACAACGGCCATCGTGCCTTGCTCATCCAATTGATGAAGCATGTGCTGAACAAAAGCCATATCTGCTTTTGAACTTGGAGCTAACTTACCATAACGGCTGAAACGCTCATCTTGTAAGTAAATAGGATCTGCTGACCATTTTGCAGAGAATGGAGGGTTAGCTACTACTGCATCAAAGCGCATATCAATATGCTGAGGACGTGTCAGTGTATCTTCTTGCTTGATATCAAACTTGGCAAAATGTACATCATGCAAAATCATGTTCATACGTGCCAAGTTATAGGTGGTACGATTCATCTCTTGACCAAAGATCATATCTACGTCTTTGACTTCACGTTTAACACGTAATAGCAAAGAACCCGAACCACAGGTCGGATCATATACAGAACGTAAGCGATCTTTGCCTTGTGTGACAATTTTGGCAAGGAGAGTAGATACAGTTTGAGGGGTATAGAATTCACCTGCTTTTTTGCCTGCGCCAGAAGCAAATTCACCAATCAGGTATTCATAAGCATCACCCAAAACATCAGATTCTGAGTTACTCAAGTCAAAATCAATATTGTCCAGATGAGTGAGTACTTTGCTGATTAACTCATTTCGGTCATTGGCGTTGTTACCCAACTTGGTTGAGTTGATATCAAGGTCTTCAAACAGGTTAGCAAAGTCATCTTCAGACTCAGCACCTAATGTACTACGTTCAATCGCTCTTAGTGTTTCGGCCAAATCATCCAGAATAAATTGATTTTGACGACCACGTTCTGCAAGGGTATGAAAAAGTTGACTAGGAGATAGGGCATAACCCACTTCATCTACCGAGTTTTCTTTGATACCTTCGATCAATTCTGCATGGTCAGGATTGCTTTCATCCAATTCATTGTACTTTTCCGCCATGCCTTCATCTTTCAGAAGCTCATTGGCAAAGGTAATTGCTTTCTCAGACAAATATTTGAAGAAAATGAAACCGAGGATGTAGTCACGAAACTCATCAGCACCCATTTTTCCACGTAAATCATTGGCAATATTCCATAGCTGTCTTTGTAGTTGTTGCAATTGAACCTGGGTCATCTTGAACCTTATTAAAATATGAAGCAAATTGTGGTTAGTTTACCGATAAATACTATTTTTATCATGTAATAAAAGGAGTATTGCGACAGACTTTGGCGTATAGGTATAGCCTATTCAGCTTTTTATTCATAGCTGTAAGAAACCGTATTTCTTGAAGATATTATTTATGTGGTCTGAAGCCAAAGGAGTGACCATGAAAAAATATTATCCAGAACTTGAATCAGTGTCAGATGTATTGGAATGTATTCCGCATCATCAAACCCAATCCATAGCGAATGCTATTCGTGTCTGCAATGATATGGATAGTGATAACGTGGCCAAAGTCTGTGCTGTATTGAAAGTCATCTTATAAGTCAACCATTTCCATTTTATCTATCCCAATATGCCATTCGGTGTATTGGGTTTTTTTACGTCTACAGGAATCAAAACCATGCAACCACGTATTCATGACAAAATAGGCTATAACCTGATTCATACTTTTACCTGCAATAAACTGTCTGATCGTGCCGAAGGTCAACTGCACTATCAATTATGGCAACACAGTGAAGATCAATCTTTTGGTATTGCGATAAGCAAGAATGAATCTACAGGAGGCTTTAGTGCAGAGCTGATCAAAGTCGATGACATTATTCAACTGCTTGGTAAGTTATATCAAGAAGGCAAGCCTTTCCATGCTACCGCATTGAAATCACTGTTCATTGGTAAGTCAGTCAATAACTCAAGTTTTTTAGGGGCTATACTGGTCGATCAGAAAGTGATTCATAGCCATCCACAAACTGCACGCTTGCTGGAAGTCAATGAGGACTATGAACTCTGGTCAATTGGTTTGGAAAGTCATCTGAAAACGGGGCAAGAAGATATCGATTCATCTCACGCTGATAAAACTACTGGACTGAAATCCACAAAAAAGCGTCAGCATAAAGCTGCTGAAAAAGTTGAATCTACTTCGATGGATGAGGGTAGTGAAGATGAAATTGATCAAGAGTAAATCAGATATCCAGAAAGTGCATGAACAGCCCATAGCTCATGCCATTCTTGAAACGATGCAAATCCTTGAGCATCAGTATGAAGAACCTTATCAAGCCACCCTACATGGGTGGTTTGTTGTTTGTGAAGATGAGCAAGACCTGATTCAGCCTTTTGAAAATCTTAGCTTCAGTCTTTCTGAAAAGCTGAACATGGGAGAGATTGAGTTTGTTGAAAAGAAGAAGGATTGGTTTGAGGTCTACATCATGCTTAACGACAATGAAGGCATTTTGGTCTATGTTCCGAAAGCCATTTTTGAACAACATCAACTACAAGTGATGTAGACCTGTAACACCACTCCTGACGTAGCAACCTCACTATTAACTTTAATCTGAGCGAATTTTATGACCAAGCGAAACTTATTTGCTTTAGGCCAAGTCGTGTCTACACCGAATGCACTTCGCTTCGCTGAAGCTGAAAACATTGACTTACTGGCATTACTTGCACGACATCATCAGGGAGATTGGGGTGACGTGTGTGAAGAAGATCGAGAATCCAATGAAGAAGCTTTACTGATGCACTTACGCATCCTATCCAGCTACAACTTTTCCAAGGATAAAATCTGGATCATAACCGAAGCTGATCGATCAGTAACCACGATTTTACTGCCCAGTGACTATTGACCGTAGCACGTACCGCAGAATGAACCGTAAAGCTTTTCGGCTTTACGGTATTTTTTTCTTTTTCTTTTGTTGGTAAGGCTTGATAGGTGTACAGGATAAGCAGTTTAAGGGTCTACTAGTCCTTGGGGCTGCCCATTCTAAAAGCTGACAATAGCTATTTTAATCACACTTATTTGCTTCAGTGTAATAACCAGTCTTTGTACTTTTTGCTTTGATAATTTTGTATTTGAACTGAGATAACGATTTTTCATTTTTTCCAAAAAATTCAAGTAGATAACGATTAAAGGTATTTCGGCTAATACGCTTCTTTACTTCTATTGAAATAGACTTTTCTATACTTCGATTTTTACTTTTATCCACTGAATATACCGGCTGATTGAAGTTGAAATGATTGATAAAGCGTTGGTATAGCTCACCAGAACTTTTGAATCCGTCCGTATTCAAAATATGAGCCATAAAATGATAGAAATCATCCTTACTAGTCTTTCTGGGCTCAAGAAAGTTTTGATCCAACGGTTTGATAAAACCATGTTTATCATAATAGATGCTACGAAATTCATTTAAACGTTCAGCATCTAGAGCATATTGAGCAACTCTGATGTAGGCGTAGTGTTTCTTAAATTGATCTAAGTAATAGTAAGCCTGTTTTTGAGTGATAGGAGATCCACAATATGGATATGAGCATTTATAGATCAAAGGAAGATCGGCGCTATGAGCTGGGCATAGGGTTACGAGTTTGACCAAATGTTTTGGTTTAAGTCTCTTACTAAATACTAGGTCGAAATTGCTATTTAAAATATTGAAGACATTCTTGGGAATTGCCATAAGTCTACACCACAAAATGAACAATTCTAGATTATAACCGTTATTCGCCAATCATCTACTAAAACGATAAAAATGGAAAATAAGTTCTGCAGCCCAGATGTTAGTATTTTTTTATTCATATAAGCTTGTTTTTGTTCCGATCAACTACCAAGGGAATTGCAATGGACACATTAGACGTACAAGTAGCAAATCGAGATGCTCTCGATTTGACTGATGATCAAATAAATGAGCTTTTATATGAGTGCGGTTATTCAATGTCGCAAGACGATGATCCTCTAGCAAATGAACCTATTCTTATTTTTATGGATATAGGAGATTTTTCCCTCGAGGATGAGGATGAGGATATTGTTCTCAAATAGATTTATTGGCTGTAGGTCAATGGTGACTATCGCCTAGGCGATTCAAGTATGGCAGGTGGTTCTAAGGCTAAAAGCAGTAGTTCTACCATTTGAAGTAAGCAGTCAGCATATAACTGCTTACTTCTTTGTAAAGCCACTCTATGGTAAATCTCACATTGTGAGAATGACAGGGTGGAATATTTATCAATTTAAGGTGTTTAAAATGCAAAAAGTTCAAATGAATTCAAAAAAATACTCTCATCTAGGAAATTTTACTGGCCGTATTTTATTGACAAATTCTCAGTCAAAAACTGTGGTAGTACCAGTAACCCATATATTCGATCATCTAGATCAGTTACCTTTAGAAAAGCCTATCGCAGTGAAAAATGCTAGAGCTTTGTTTAATAGTATGAGCACACAAATTGTGCTGGATCGTCAGATGTATGAACTATTGATTGTCTTCCTAAAAGGACTTTATGCAATCAGACATAATCGTAGTCATAAAACTATAGAAAAGTTACCAAGCAGTTCTGCCTTGCCTAGTTATTTACACTCTATGCCAGGTCAATACCCATCTATTCATTTTGCCTGGAACACTATTCCACCCGGAATGATTTAATAACTTAAATAGTTATACAAAATTCGCGTTCATTGGCGCCAGAACACGAATTTTCTGTACTAGGCCTTAACATGATTTTGCACTTGATCAGGCGAGAGCATGTAACTGCTTAATCCATTCTATGTCGGTACTTTCACTTGATCGTGACTTATACCGTCAGCACTTTGACACAAATCTATTGGTTTTTTGATGAATAGCGTTAACCCGTTAGGGGTTCGTATGTCTTGAAAAAAGTAGGTTGTACATTCTTATTTTTGTATGTAATTGATTAACTTGAATATATTATTTTTTCGATGTGAGGAGTATGTTATATGTCACTTAAAAATATCGATTGGTCCCAATTTCAAAAGGGCAAAGAATATGATGTCAGCAAATTAACTTCTGGCTTCAAAGGCTTGAAATTTATCAGTAACGCTGAAGGTGTTCGGTTCATTATTCGCTTGGTTTACCAAGGTAAGAAAGTATCCCGTAGTTTGGGTTCATGCAATCAGTCTGAAATTGTTGAAATGCTTGAATCCTTAAAGCCAAAGGTAGAGGAATATCATCGCTTAATCAGTCAGAACTGTCATCCATTTGCACAGCAACTCAAGCCAGAGGTAGTTACCTTTGGTCAGTTTGCACAAACTGTTTATTTGGTTGAGGCCAAGAGCAGGAAGAAGTCCTATTGTGATGATGAATCACGTCTAAGAATGCATATTGCACCTGTACTGGGGAATTATAGCTTTAAGGAGATTACATCGGGACAATTAAGCCAGTTAATTGCGGATTTACACCATCAGAAGAAGCTGAGTAATGCGACCATCAATCGTGTGAGAGCATTATTGTCAGCAATCTTCAATATGGCAATCGATCATGAGTTAATTGAAACTAATCCAGTACAACGAGTGAAAAAATATAAGGAGAATAACCAAAAAGAACGCTATCTCAATGAAGATGAGCTGAAAAAGTTGATGAATGTTCTCAGCCAGCCAACACAGTTTGGCATCAGTAATCTGGTCATTGTTGCTGTAATTAAATTCTTACTGCTGACTGGTGTGCGTAAGCGAGAAGCACTGGATATGCTATGGACTGACGTTGATCTTAAAACAGGCGTATGGCTGCTATCTGAAAATAAGTCGGGTAAGGCCAGACGCATACATTTGAATCAAGATGCTCTGTCTATTATTCATCAGATGTCTAAAGAGCATCGTCATATTTTCGCCAATCCATGTACAGGCTTGGCATTCAATGATATCCGTAAAACCTTTGACAAAGTAATGGCTATTGCAGGGATCGACAATATGCGTATTCATGACCTGCGTCATAACTTTGCAAGCTTAGCCGTGAACAGTGGTCAAAGCTTATATGTGGTACAGCATTTACTTGGACATGCGTCACCACAAACGACTCAGCGATATGCCCATTTGCAATCTGACACTTTACTGGCTGCATCAGAACATGTAGCAAGCAAAATCCGTGAAGCGAAAGTCGCTTAACTCACCTTAATTCAAATCACTTTTTATCTGGGGTGCCATCAAAGGCACCTCATAGGAGAACTCGTGTCTAAATTACCTAAAAAACAGGTTATCGAATTGAATGCAGACGAAACCATTCAAGATAGAATTCAACTGCATTATGGCAATACATTGATCCGAGCCAATACAGGGGCGGGCAAAACTACTTTTGTGCTTAAATCTTTAATGCGTGATCACAATGTGGTGTTATGTTGTCCAACCATTGCTCAGGTCAAGCAATGTGAAGAAGACTATGGGCATCAGAAAAATATCCATTTTATACATGGAGAAAAATCGTTTTCAAAAGACAGCTTAAAGCATTTATGCAAATCCAGTGTAGTCATTACATATGACCAGTATGCCCGAATAGAAAAGCATTTGGAACAAGATACAGTTGTTGTGATTGATGAGTGCCAAAAGCTTTATTCTGCGGGAAATTATCGTGACAAAGCGATTTATCCCTTATTGTCATCCATCAAAAATGGCAAATATGACCAGACTGTTTTGTTGACAGCTACTTTAACTGAGCCGTTATTCGAGCAGCTTGGCATTAATATCAGCCACTATTTTGATATTCACAAACCAGTGGATCTGAACCGCAGTATTCATATTCGAAGATACAAAGAGGCACACAAGCTAAATGGTTTGCGCCAGATCTGTACTCGTCTTTCAGAAGCAAAGAAAGAAGGTAAGAAAAAAATTGTACTGGTTCGACTGAATGACATTGCACAATCTAAGCTCATTCAGAAATACTTAGAGAAACAAGGTTACTCAGTAATGCTTATCAATCGGGATGAAATGTCCCGTAAAAAATGTACTGAGATGTTGAGTGTTTCTAAACTAGATTCAAAATATCAGGTAGTTCTCTGCACTTCTATTATGGATGAAGCCATTAACTTGAATAATGTCGATGATGAAGTCGATAGCGTGCATATCATGGGACAATACGCTCATCCTGAAGAAATTACCCAATTTATTGGGCGAATGCGTAAAGCAAACCCACCTATATTTATTCATCTTTCACAAGACATCGAGGTGAAAAAGATTGACTGTGATAAGGAACACCAAATACATGTGTCCATGATGGACAAACAATTTAAAAAGATGGGATATTATTTGGAATACGAAGTCCTGCAGCTAATGAAGAAAGATAAGTTCGAAGGCTTTGAAGACTTGATTAATGACAAAATAGACAGAGTTAAGGCGTTCAACGCACTGACTGATGAAGTATTACAGTGTAAGGGGTTTATGCTGGATAATAAAAATATATGTCTAAATACACCCAGTTTGGCAGGGAGAAGATACCAACTCGACTTACATAAATGTTACTTCAATAGTCGTTACCTAAAGTTTCGCCTATTAGAATTGATGCCTCATGCTCAGGCGAAAATAGGTTTATCTCAGGATATTATTGATACCGAGTTGCTTGAAGAGTTGAAGCAATGTGAGGATGAGATTAAGAAAATAAAGGAAGAGGTCATTCCAGAAGTGATGGCTGATATCATAGGAAGTGTTGAGTCAAATACAGACAATATAATTAGCTATTTGCAAGCAGATGTTGAGGGTGGATACAACTTATACGACAAAAGTGAAAAGCCGGTTCATTATGAGGCCTATGAGCAGATGGTACGACTGAGTGGTCAACTTGATAATCTTGCAGATATTGCTGATGCTATCAAAAATAATAAAATTATCGACGTGATAAGTATAAGTCATCAATATAAAGTCAATCCCCTAGTGAGATCTGTGATGAGGGGACTTGAGCAATGGCTACCCAAAAATAATCGGGGGAAAAATTGGTATGGGTATGCTGAGATTACGGAGTTAATGAACAGTTGGCTTAAGTTGGTTGCACAAAACAGGTCTGTTGTTGCTCTCCTTAAAGAGCACCCCTTGAACGATGTATATGTAAATGATCAGAAACAGTTAGTTTTCACGGATGGCGGTTCGATTCGGTTTTTGAAAAGATATACCAATGTCGAAGTGAGGAATGATAAAAAACCCTATGCGATGAAGAAGGTTGGGTTCAAAAGTTTATGCGCATTTGGCTATGTTTTTAGTGATGTGCCAGGATCCTTTGAGCACAAGTACATCAAGATTAATGGAGTCGAATATCATGCAAAAAGTGGACGAAAAAAGCGAGAAATAAAAAAATTAACTGAAATCTATGAAGAAGTATGATTGAAGGATAGATTTGATCATAGAAGAAGGTGGGCTTTGCTCACCTTTTTTAATGTCAGAACAACACTCATGGTACTGAATGCGGTGAAGTCCATGTGTTATTTGGATTTTATGATCGAGAGAAATTCTATACTTGGATAGTCTCATCGAGAGAAGAAAATCCAAATAAAAGGGGAGCAAATATCCCATATTGCAAAACTGGCTAAGCCCTTATAGATAAGGATAAATGCCAATTTGAAGGGGGAGGTTAGGTATTAAATAAAAAAATAAAAATAGGCTAGCCCCCCACTCATAGGTCTACTGCAAAAAACTATACCCTGTACAGGGTAATTCAAGTTCAATTGGGATAGATAAAGGTCTTAGATGCAACTGGAAAAAGAGTTATGGTCTTGTAGGGTCAATCAAAAAACTATTATATTTCTGGGGTCTATTTACTAGGGTCTAGTAGCTTTTTGCGGTCTTTTTAGGGTCTATTGCAAACCTATGCCAGAAAAATCAGCTTAGTTACCTTATATCTACATCAAGAATAGAAATAGCCTAGAGAAGCTATCCTGGGGTCTGAGAATCATAAAATACTTAAAAATCAAGAAGTTGCTGTTATGTGGTAGAGTCTCCTTGTTTTTATTGGATTTTGCATCAGGATTATTGGTTAACTTATTGTATTTATTGTCTATTTTATGAATTACTGTTCTGACTCATAATCCGTTGGTCGACAGTTCAAGTCTGTCTGGGCCCACCATATAAAACAACCACTTACGTGTACTAATCGTAAGTGGTTTTTTTGTTTTTAGATTCTGGTAAGCAAATGGTAAGCAGCTTAAATCAACATTATTCTGTAAGCATTCGCTAAACCCCATAGCTATTTTTTAATTTGAGTTGGGTTTCCATCGGTGTGGAAGTAATACTTCAATCTGGGTCACTTTATGTATCGGCAACCTTTTCGGCACATCACTTAATTGGGCATGCGGATCCAGTCCATTCAGCTTTGCTGACTGAATCAGGTGTATGATATTAGCTGCTCGCTGACAACTGCTCATCGAGCCAGCAAATAACTAGTTATTACGTCCCAAGGCCCTGGAACACATCTGATTTTAGATCCCTTATGAAGCAATGCTTCTTATGTTGATTGGTAAGTTACCATCAACCAGATAGCGGCCAGAGTGCTTGCCAGTTTTTTAGGTTGTAGTTGAGCCTCAGAGCGGTTAGGGAATCCGATAGCAGCGTCAGATGGTGTTAGTTGAGCCATTAATATAGTCTCGATTTGAGGTATTCATTAAAGCGTTCAACTTTACCTTTGGTCTGTACATAGTAGGGCTTACATATGCGGGGGCAAAAACCATATTTTTTAACACAGTTGGGCTGTTAGGGTTCAAGTTTGGTGACTGATTATATTGTTGCAAGATATTCCCTTAAGATTCTGACCGTTTCTAGATATTCAAACTCTAAAACTTCTTGGTAGAACACAACGGCAGGAATCCATTCAGGATAAACAGCATTTATGCGTTCGAGCAAATAAAGTTTATATAAGTCAAGAATACATATTCTAGGTTATAAGCCGATACTGTAGTGTGAAATTGAGCTGTAAATATTTACGCATTGTATTTTTAGATACTACAAGTTTTTGATTTATTAAATTAAAATAATAAACCTTGTTTATACGGTGTGTGGACTGTTGCTTCTTGTGCTAAAGATAAAATTTTTGAGTATTTTAAAATGACGTTATATTAACTATTGGGTTACTTTTAATACTGCTATAGGAATATTTTACACTGCTGATAAAATATAAAAATTAAACCCAATTGATATATTAACTTAACCTGTTATTGTGTTATTGTAATGAAGTAGGTCAACTATATGATAAATTTTTAATTGTAATCTTATTCTTTAGTATATTGTGATTTTAAATAATGATGTTTAAGGAGTATAGTTAAATAATTTTGTTGCAAAAAAATAATAAATATAATTATTATATTTAATGGTTTTTAATGAGGTTCTATTTGAACAGTAAAATTATAATTTTTATATTTTTTAATTAAGTAATATAAATTATATAAAGAATTTTGGTTTGTTAGATGATTCTTCTGAACTGAGTGTTGTTGAAGATAGATGAGATTGACAGTCCTTTGGAAGGTACTCATTTTGCTTTTTTGGTTCCATATTTTCGTTAAAAATATCTCATATAAATCAATGCCATGGTTTTTATTCTGGGTTTTTTAAAATCTTCTTTAGTATTATGAAATCATAAAAAAGTTTCAGATGTATATGAATTACTTAAAAAGTTTAGTTTTATATAAATATATTAATTCAGATACCTTAATCAACATGAAACATAAAGTCAAAAAAATTACCGAAGATAGATTATTGCTATCTACTAGTGAAGCTGCTCGTTTATTAGGGTATGCAGAACAAACACTGCGTAAATGGGCATTGTACGAAAACGGACCAATAAGTCCTATTAGGCATGGTCGTAGTCTTCGATGGAGTAAAGCGGAAGTCTATAAATTTGCTTGTGTCAAAGAAGAATTCTAGAAAAATTGAGACAGCTTTTCTTGTTATTGCATTTGATATAAAAAGACACGCAATAACAAGGAAAGCTAGCTCATCCAGAAAAAATTTATAATTGATTTTTTAAAAATATCATTAGCTTAAATTTGATTGAGATTTAGGTCCTAAGATTTCTCATGCTCAAAAAAAGCCTTTATGAAATTTTTAGAATGATGAATTTGGAGCTAATAATGTCCAAAAAACAAGCTAAACCAAAGAAGAGTTTTAAGCTATCGGACCGGGAACAAGCCAAATTAACTGAAAGTTCGCTAAGAAAATTCTCCGACATAATCGACCAGACAATAAAGCTTACTAATGTTGAGGTAGGTGATCAAAAAAATGCAAAAGATCGACTGAAAAATTCAATGATTACTCGCGTTAAGAAAGACTATTTGAGTCTTACACAACATACGTATCTTTTATCTATTGAAGCTAAAAGTCATGAAGATTGGTTTAAGAATCAAGCTAACTATATTTTTTGGTTAGAGCTATTTACTTATCTTCAAAGTCACAAAATAAAATGTGAATATAGAATTAACTTCTATAAGGAACTTTTTGATTATTTAATTAAATTAGACGATGAAAATTTATTCTATTTAATTAATAAGGAAATCTTGAAGAAGGATAAATATCATATTCCTAAAATAATTTATAAAACAGATTTTATAAATTATTTTAAATTACCTAGAAATATTTTTGAAAAAATCGAAAGTTGATATTGTGGAATGCTGAAATGAATAATAAATTAGATTTAAAAGTTTTTAAATCAAGGTGTGCTTGTTTAACTGAAATTTTATCTTCATATAGAGAAGGTTTACTTCTATTAGAATCATGTGATTTAAAAGATTTTCATAATACTTATATGACTGATGAATTTATGAGGGAATTAAAAGCTTTATGTGAAGGTATATATTCATATTTAAACATAAATAAATCTAAAACCCAATATAAAAGTATTTTGGGGTCATCAAGTGTCTGTATTTTATATAAAAATGTTGAAGATTCGGATATTATAAATAAAGAAAAACAACTTTCGATTAACCAAAATATTTTGAAAATTTTTAATATTGTGAATTTTTTAATTGGGTTAATGTCCAACATAAGGAACTCTCAAAATAAAATTGAAAGGCTAAACTATAATTTCTATCTAATTTTAAAAATGATGGGAAAAAGTTTTAAGGATTTTATTTTCGAAGTATTGCCGATAGTTTCTCAATATTTTAATAATCTTATTGAGTTCGATCATACAGCTAAGACCATTAAAGAGTTCAATACGTATGCAAAAGCCCAAAATGTAGATGTCACAGAATTCTGTAAGGGCCTTGATGTTAATGTTTCAGAAAATATAATCAAAGCTCTAACAAGGTATTTAGACGAGTACAGAATTGCAGTTGAGGATATCTTTTATCACAACAATGTAAGAATTAAAAAGACGGATCAGATTGATAATATTGAAGATTTGGACGTTGATCCGCAGACTTATAATAACCCGCCTTTAGTCACCGAGAGTCATTCTGATTACTCAGATGATAAAGATAGTATTGATGATGAAGTCGATGAAGATAAGATATTGAAGCAGTATGATTATAATTTAAATGAAGATACGCGCAGATTAGCACCGTTTGTTTCACATCAAAAATTGAATCGTCATATAGATAGGGCACAGCAACCAACGGTGAGTAATACTTACTATTTGGACGTACCATTCTTAAAAATTGTAAATCAAGTTTTACATGAACAACTTCATGAAAACAAAGATATGATTGAATCTGCAAAAGCAAGTTGCTGTTTGATGTCAATATTTACAGGGCAGAGTGCAGTTATATTTCAAGACATCAACAGACTACTAAGAACTAAACAATTAAAACGTGACTCTAATCGTGCCTATTATTTATGGGTGGTAGATGCTAATGTAAATAAAAATTTGAAAGGTCAAATTGCTAAAAAAGATAATAAATATAATGAGCATACAACTTGGGAATTCCAGATTCCAGCGATGTGGGTTGATAGAATCAGAGAGGCAAATCTTTCTAATTTAACCCATGTAGATTTTGAAGAGTCTTTATCCGAATGGTTTTATAACCGCCGTATAGGCCCGATATCAGTCACCTCACTTGCCTTACAACTTTCTTTTCATTTGAAACGTATATGTAACGATGATCTTAAGAAAAACTTTTTAATCGGTAGACAGATTTCACATCAAGCTGATTTATCGTATGGGGGATTTTCCTACAAACAGCTAAATGACTCGTTCGATCAATATGTATGGCTTTGGTTTCAAGGTAAGAATGATGTAAATGCTTTAGATCGTCCGCAATTCATTCAAAAAGATGATAAGGCACGAGTGGGAAGCCAACTTGTATGGACATTTAGTCATGCAAAACAATTCATCAATACATTGAATGAAAAAGTTATCCAGGTGCTAAAAGAAGAACAAGATATTGCTGAAAAATTTAACGCTTTCAGTGTTTGGGTCTGGTTTTGTTGTTTATTGTCTTCAGGTGCACGTCCTGTTGTGGGTGCATCTAGTGTCATACAAAACTATGATTTTATCACTAACATTATGTATATCCATGATAAGCACAGTAGATCTCGACAACATGGTCGTTATTCTCCATTGATTGATTTTGTTGTTAATGAATTAAAGCACTACGATGAATTTATTAAAAAAATTAATGCTTTAGATCTTTCTAATACAGTAGAAGACAATATTTATTATCTTTCTTATTGGAAGAAAGGTTCAGAATTCATGAGCTTCACATTGGAGCCACTTACACAAAAGCATATAGCATTTTATTTATCAGAAAAATTTCCTGAAATTGATGAGTTATATCCAAATTGGACGCGCCATTTTGTAAGGAATTTTTTAGAATTGCCCGATGCGATTTTTAAGAGTTGGTATGCGCACGATCAACAAAATCAGATCGGATTTTCAAAATATTCATCTTTACAGCCCTACACCTACATGATTGAAATTCAAGATGCAGTAAACCAGCTGTTTAAAAGACTGGGATTAAAATCAGTGGTGAGCCAATCATGAAAGATGAAGAGTTACAAAAAATTCGAACTAAGCTAGAGTCTTCGACGAATGTTTTATTTGAAAAAATCTCAGAATTTCTTATCCATGAGATCACGGAATCTTGTGAAAAAAAGAAACTTGATGATCTTATTCAAAACGAAATGTATTCGAATCGAGCTAAAGTAGAGAAATACTTTCGCAATAGGAAAATCTCAAAAAAAGATTTGGAAGAATTAAGGAGGTTTTGGTCTGAATTATGTGTGAAAAAAAAGCAAGAAATAGAGTCAAAAATTCCGTGGTTAAAGGATCAATATGAAATTAAGCTTATTCAAAGAGCATATTCAGCTCAAAATATTAAAGATATTCAATCAACGCAAATTAAGTTGCTTAGAGGGCAAAGGTTACATGAGTTTAAGCTCAAGTTGCATTTCTTTTGGGAGACTGAATTACCTAAAAGGCTTAAAACTGATGTTTTTAATGCTGATTTTACGGATGAGCAAAAGGAATTACTTCTTCGACAATTTTTAATGGCTCTAATTATTGATTGTGGGTGTAGTCATAAAAAAGACTTAATAGCGATTTTAAGATCACTCAGAGCATATTTTTCAAATGATCAGTTAAAACCATCAGAATTGTCGAGTGGACTTGTATCCCTATATTGTCAAGGTTCATCAAAAACGGGTTATTTATATAATTATCCAGTAGAAAATGAGAAATATGCGAATCTAGTATATCTCGAAAAACCATACCAAATTAAACAAATTTATCTCACAGCAATTAGTTTGTTGATGATGGTGAGACTGATCAATATTATTGAGTTTGAAACTCAGAGTGAAAGGCGGCAGGGAGAAAAAAGGCTCGTTCAGTTTATAGAGTCTATCGATGCTCAAAATGGTGAAGGCTTTGATCAATATATTGATTTGGCTATATTGGATGTCGATAAAAATAGTGTTTTACGTGATTATTTTGCAAAGGAAAAATATCAATCATTTGAGCATGTCGATTACGTTCAGTATTTTAGTCAAAAAAATACGCTTGATGGTTTCACAACAGCGTTATCTACTGGAACGTTAGACAGCGCTACACTATCAATGTCAACCTTAAAAATGCTGGAGGTACTTGATGCATTTAAAGATAATAAGTCTTTAATAAATAAATCGATTACTTCCGAAAATAAGTTTGATGATCCGGCCAAGATTTATCGAAAGCCTGAGTCTAAAAATATCCAAAAGTTGAGCACAGAGTATCATTGTGCCGCAGAAATTAAAAAAGGATTGATAGGGCAATTTGAAGGTAGAAAAAAAACTGAGGTCATTAAGCAATTGTCAGAAGATATTCAGTTGCTTAAAGAAAGTTACAATAATCAGAAGTATGAAATAGCTAAAGATATTGCTCTTGTGAGTATTCAAATTGCCTTGATGACATGGTATCGGGATTACCTCGTGAGCGGTCAATCTTCAAATGTTTCTAGAGCAAAAGACGGAATTGCACTGAGTTCCTTGGATACTTACAAATCATCATTCGCTGAAGACCTTTTTATGTATGTTGTTACTCATGACCTTGATCTTCTAAAGATGGATGAAGAACAATTTGAGGGAGCATATGAGTATATTTTAAGTGAAAAATTTATTGTTGATAAGCGACGACAAAATAAAGCATCTAAAAATAATGTTAGGGAGGTGAAATATAATAGCTATGGTAAAGCTTTAAAAAATTTAAAAAAATTTCATAAAAGTTTAATGCATAATTTTGATGTTCCTCGAGTTAATTATTTAGACCAGTTAAAATCTGATGATCTTCAGATGTGTAGGGCATCATATATAACTCCAGTGATGTGGGTGCATTTTAATAATTTAATTGGTCGCCAAGTTGATCTGAGTAAAGAACAAAAAAGTATATTCAAAATAATTTGTATGCTTGCTTACCGCACAGGTTTAAGAGTTGGTGAGATTCTTGGGTTAAGGCTAAGAGATTTAGCCATGATTGAGCTAGAAGTTAAAACAATTGGCAATGAGGAATATTATTATTTAACAGCCAGTAATCCTCAATTTATCAAAATTTTTATTCATAATAACTATCATCGTCAGGTCAAGACGACGAATGCAAAACGAGGAATACGCCTTGATGAATTGCTAACTGAATGTGAATTGAATGAATTTATTGGCCTAATCAAAAAGCATCTTAATGTAAAAGTTGATCAAAGAAGGTTGGGGGCAGAAGATTGTTTTATCTTCCAAGATGAATTTGGTCAAATTTTTTCATCTCGTTTTATTGGTGCTAAGACAAAGGAAATTTTTGATACTTTATTCAATAACGAACCACACGATTATTCCTTTCATAGCTTTAGGCATACTGCGACAAACAATTTAGCTTTAATTTTGAAAGGAAGTGAAGCGTTAATGAGAAGTTGGATGGGCTACTCACCTGATCAGATTGCCAAAATTAAAAAATATTTATTGGGTGATACAGACAGTATTGCTGGACGTCAGGATGTTTGGAAGATTTTGGCACATTTTATTGGCCATTCATCTATTGAGATGACAGCCAACTATTACCTGCATTTTGGTTCAATGTTAGTCGGGGATGCATTATGTCCAGATGAAAGTAAAATATCAGCAATTATTGTAAGAGCTTTACTCTCTTGCAGAGTATTCAAGAAACAATTGAATACGTCTCAAATGAAAGAAAAGCTTGAATTAAAAGAAATCTTAGAGAAGATAGCTCCCAATTCAAAGATTATTCAAGACGCAATATTTCCTGATCGGTGGCATACTCAGATATTAAAATGTGAAGATGTAGAGCAAACTGATAATGTAACCGAAAGGCTCAAACTGAAATCAGAATTGAATGATATTATAGATGTACTTTCAGGAAAAAATGAAAATCTAAAGTTGAAAGAAATTGGGACAGACTTGGCCTCAAACCTGTATAAAAATAGACACTTTAAACACAAAAACGATATTTCTAAAAGTAATCCTTTAGACATGCTGTTAAAGCATATCAATAGAAATAAGTCTGGAAATGTATTTAGCGAAGCTGATTTTGAAATTTTCACAGCTGTGCTGGATAGTAACTTTACGTTAGATTATTTTGAGCGCCGTATTCGTCTTATAGGTGCTCGTATGGAGGTGTATATCCAAAGCGAAGTAGAGTATCAGGAGTTGGATAAATTTTGTCGTGAGTTAAAATTTATATACAAGCAGTTTAAAGAAAAAATTAAAATATCAAAACTGTCATGGAAGGAAATTAAAGCTGAACTTGAAGCGGCTAAAAGTAAGAAAGGGGTAAGCATAGAAATTAGTAATTACAACTATAAAGATAATACCTGCCAAAAAATCTTTAGTGATTTATTTTTAGCAGTCATCTATCGCCGTTGGAGTTTGGCCCAGATTAATGATTAATTACTGCGTTAAATAATTTAACAAGTTTAAGAATGTGATTTCAAAAAATGGAGACGGACTACATGAAGGATACCCATATAGATGTAGATCATTGTATTCAAGAAGCTTTACAAGGAAATATCGTTTATTTATACGATAATTTATATTTAGTAAGTGCTGAAACAGCCTTACAGCAAGTCCTTATACCTGAGCATGTTTGCTGTACAGCACCATATTGGGTCATTGGATATAAGTTGCCTAAACCGATTCAAAACCAACAGGAATTAGAGTCATTATTTACATGGCATAACTTTTTTACAGAATTTGCTAGCAATGCTGATGAATTTAAAGAGTTTAACCCTAGGGGCGAGTAATGAAACTTTATAGTGTCAGCCCTTATAGTTTTTAAATTCATCTTCATGAGTACATGATAACTTCAGTATTGACTGAATATTAAAGGATTATTTGTGAGTCGAAGTGTAAAGAGGCAACTCAGTTTCTTTTTAATCGTACTTTGCGGAGTAATTGCCTATAATTATGTGGCTACTCGTCAAATAGAACATACGGTGGTGAATTCTAGCGTTCAAGAGCGAGAGCGAGCATTTATGCAAAAACGAGCTGAATACATAAAAAATCACGGTGAGACCAGTATGGCTGATCAAGAAATTAAGCAAGAACTGGCATTCAGAAGAGCACATTTTTTAATTAATAGTTCGTCTTCGTATCAGAGTGCTAAAGAGCAAGATCTTGAAAAATTTGTAAAGTGAGGTACATATTATGGTAGATCAAATTATTTCTAAAGATAATGCGAAAATATTTGCTGAATCCGCAGCAAAAAATTAGTAAGATGAAATAATAAAGTGTGACGATCTCAGGTCTATACTAAACGCAACTAATCAACCTCCTATGAAAATCGTCAGAACTGGTAAAAATGTCATGGAGTTTTTAGAGGATTGATTTTTAAGACATTGTTTTATTTTTATTTGATCGCTGTGATTTTAATGAAGTATTGCGGGATCATTACTCAATTTTAATTTATGTCATAATTTATTAATCTTAATTTCAGATAAAAATCAAGGAGACAATGAATGTCGAGAAAAGTAATAATGACTACAAATGAAAGACGTCTTCAAGTATTAAATCAAATGCGTGCTAGCTACCGTGGTGTGCAGCTTTTAAAGCAAGATAGAACTAGATTTATACAGCATAGTACTACGGCTCAATCTAGCTTATTTTCCACAAGCGATAGTAGGTATCATGCATGTGATGAACTATCAATGGAAACGAATGAGAGTGATGTGTTGAAAGAAACTGCTGAAGCTATGTACGCATCTACAGGTGATACAATTTGGTTAAGCTTTTAAATATAAAATTCAAGCGCTTTATATCGTTTCAATGAGCAGAGTTCAAAATTGCTTGAGTACGTCGTCAATTGATATTTCCTCTTCCACATAGAAAATACCATTTTGATCTGCTTTCATTTTTTTAATAGTCATACCTTCAAGCTTGGCAATCTCGATTAAATCGTCAAGTATTTGATCTGCAATTTTATTTTTCCAATCATTTTCTGGGTCTAAAGGATTCGACATGAGTTTCTCCTAGTTCATGGTGTAGAAGCTAAATCAACAGTACTATAGGATGTATGATATTAGAGTTGGTTTAAATTGCTTCAATACGAGTATGACTACTTAAACTTCGATGATCAAATTTTCTCTAAACCCATTTTTACCTTGCTCTGGTGGATAACCCAAAGGATTGATCACTAATCTACATCCATCGACTACAGTATCCACTGATGTATGCGTATGTCCTGCAATCCATAATTTAAAGCCTTTTATATCTAAGTCATTAATAAAATAGGGATTGAGTGCTGATGCAACAGGATGCGTACCCCAATATGGATCAAGACAAGCTAAATGAGGCGGGAAGTGAGTAATGACAATCACATTATCTTGATCCTTAAATTTCATAATATTTTCATGATATTTTTTAAATAATTCTATGTAGTCATTAGCAGTTATCGTTCGATGATCACTACCAATCATGATTTGATCAAAATCATAAATCGATTGTTCAGCATCTTTTTGAGACTGTAAAAGTACGTTAGGAGATGTAAGTGGGGAATTAGAGCGGAAGTTCGTAAATAACGTGCCGCCTACAAATATTTTATCTTGAATTTTGATATGGTTGTCGTCAAGTAGTGCATTTTCAGGGTAGTTTTCTTTCAAGAAATTCACGACTGAACTGTAGTTAGAGCTGTAGTAATCATGATTACCTAAAACAAAAATAAATTTTTTATTCAGAGATTTACATTTTTCGGCAAACTCAATTGCACCACTTAAGCGATTAGAAAAATCGCCAGCGTGAATAATGACATCAGCTTGCTCTGATATTGAATATTTAGAATTGTGAGTATCCGATAAAATTTGCAGTTTCAATCTACTTCCTTTATTAAATTACGCTGCTTAAATATATAGAGTTTCATTGCGATCAGTTTACAGCAACTAAATATTGTAGAAATTATAAGATACTTATCTGTATTCTTAAGCCTCTAAAAATATAGGTAATTATTTTTGAATCAATTGATTAAATATTAATCATAAAATTTGACCAATTGAATTTATGCACATAAGATAAAGATGTTACAGCAAAATCTGTGACCAGGCGTGGAAACCTGAATTTACTACAGAAGCAGTAAACCGCTTTGGCGGTTTTTTGCGTTAACTATGTTTAGTCTATCGTAATGGTAGGCCAAGCAGGGCAGTCTTTGACTGGCCGTCTTCTGTAGTACGGTATTTCCACCCCTGTTTGGCTTGCCTCCATCTCGTGGAAAAGTTGGAAGCTTGTTTGTAATTAATTACTACAGGAACTAGACATGAACACTTTCTATAATATCCCTTATTTTCTCCAAGCTATTTCTTCTGTTCTTAAAGAATAAAATTTTCGAAATAAATTTTCGTCATGTTTAATTAATTTTACTTTTATAAATTTCGTAATCTTACGAGATATAGAGAAGTATTGCCTAGAGAAAATAAAATGGCCCGTACTAAGCTTTTAACCAATATTATTCAAAGAAAAATGATGGTGCCTGACGAAATGTCGCACTCAAATCTGCACCATAACTTTGAAATATCACTTTATGACTTCGCCAACCATGAGATTCTAGAAAAACTATATAAAGCAGACAATCAACGCTCCACAGAGTGTTGGAGCCCTGCTGAAATTCAGGAGTTTATTCTAAACTGTTTGAATGATCGTAATGTCAATTTATGCGTTCGCTATTGGAAAGATGCTGCTGGTAATATTTATATCATCGATGGTGGGCACAGGATTTCAATTATCTATGCTTGGATCAAAAGATACTTTATTGATGAGCAAGTGATAGGAGCCCCAAAATTCACGGCACCACAAAAACGAGATATTCGTCAGATTCGTAATCGATTAGGTGGATTAGCTGATTTTCAAGAGTTATGTAGCGATTCTGAGTTTCAGCAAAAATTGAAATCAACCAAAATTAATTTTATTGAAGTCATCGGGACACCTGAGGAAGCTCGAAAAGCCTTTTGTTCAATCAATTCGGATACGAAACGATTAGATCCAGATGAAGAATATCATTTACAGAATAGGGGGAGTGATGCTTTTTATGTGATTTATGCGTGTTGTTATATAAACGATAATAAATCCAACTTGGCTGAACTGAATTACGAGCGGATAAATGAAGTGATCACTTTGGGTGAGCAAATTCATGATCATCTTTTTAAGATAATACTTTTAGAGCCGGATTTAACACACGGTAAAAAAATCGGCTTGGTCAATGAACTCTTGAATATCATGTTTGGTGATACTAGTCAGAATACTGTGAATATAGACCAAGGTCAGCGTGTAGAAAATTTAATGCTAAAACTTAGAGTTGTGCTGTGTCGTATCGCTACACCACCAATTAGTATTCGGATTCCAAGTTTGGGCTTACACCCAAAACTATATTTTTATAAAGATAATCGTTTTCAAGTGACATCCTTTTTGGCTTGGTTCTCTATCGTCTGTGAAATTGAAGAAGATTGTTTTGAAATACAGAATAAGAAGTTAGATTTTATTGGTTTTACCCGAGCCCGCCGTGGTGTTGAAAGTTTAATTGAAAAAATTCCTGTAGCGATCAAAGAAACTGTCGGTAAGTTTGGTAGCGGGATCAGATCATATGAGCGATTGAAGAACGTGTATCAAGCCTTTATCTGTATTGGACTCAATATGGATTTAGATTTTGAAGATGAAGTTTGTTTGAATACCGTCATTCTTTCAATGAGTCAATCATTTGATTATATTAATTTTAATGATTTTTACCTTGATCGTTTTGGTGGTGATTATGATGAGAGCATTGTGGATGATGTTGTGAGCTTTGTGAAATCAGTAAGACTAACAAAGAAGAAAAAACCTCTAAATTTTTCACTCGCGACCAAAAGAAATCTTTATCAACGTGAGGAAAGGAAAACATGGAGCTATTGCGAAGTATGTGATAGCGCTCTATACCTTGAGTCGACTGAAGTAGATCATCGAGAATCGAAAGCAGAAGGTGGTTATGGTGTTTTAGAAAATGGAGCAATTATTCACCCGATATGTAATCGTTTTAAGTCAGATCGTGCTTTGGAAGAAGTAAGAGCAGATTTATTTGAGTAAAAAGATAAGGGAGCAAATGCTCCCTTATTTTTTTGTTTTTTAGTAGACTGGGGGCAGTGTTTAGCCTAAGCAACCAATATGAAAACAATAGACTATTACAACCAATACGCAGATCAATTTTTACAAGCCACGTTGTATGTGGATATGGAAAGCCTATACCAACCATTTTTAGCTGAGTTGCCAGATTCTGCACGCATCCTAGATTTAGGCTGTGGCTCAGGGCGTGACAGTTTGGCTTTTAAAAATAAAGGCTATCAAGTTGATGCGATGGACTATTCTGAAGTATTGGTCGAACGAGCGACACAACTGACAGGTATCGCTGTTCAGCAGCAAAGTTTTTATGAGCTTGATATGCACGATGTTTATGATGGGGTATGGGCATGTGCCTCTTTACTACATTGTGCTCGTAATAGACATCCCTGATGTTTTAAAACGTGTTCATGCTGCATTACGCCGTGGCGGTGTGTGCTATATGTCTTTTAAATATGGAACAGCAGATAGAGTAAAAGGCGGTAGAGCATTTACTGACTTAAATGAAGAACAGGCTCAGGAATTGTTAGATCAGTTGAGTGGGGTTAGGGTGTTAAAACAGTGGATTACAGTAGATCAGCGACCTGATCGCGATGAGAAGTGGCTGAATGTACTTTGGAAAAAACATGCCTGACTTTATTCCTACTGCACAAGAACAACTTAAATTCCTTAAAAATATTCAACTGATTTTACAGTCAGGTAGTTTTAGTAGCACTTATAAATTTGCACTATTCATTATTCTCAAACGATTAGCTATTGAAAAATGGCAGGACACAAGGATTACATAACTGATTGGGTGTGGCATTCGAATCATGAAAGACCACACCAAGCTAACAAAGGAAGATCACCTTTAATGGCTGCTTAACCTCTACTTATAACTTCGGTTATTTATAGGCTACCGAGGATTTCATGGTTTTTAATCCGCGTCTGTTTATGAAGTCATTTTACTGTACAAGTTTCCAAGTTATATAGAAAATTATGGTTATCAATATGATTTAATTACCCCCATAATATCAAGATATGTGTGGCGATTTAAGAAATCGCTAAATAACTTATATTTACATTCTTAATTAAAAAAAATATGATCAAAGTTCAGACAGAGGATTTTGATATTTAATAAATATAAAAGTACCTCTTAGTGCCAACTTTGTCATGGATAAAACTTAATGCAATTACATAACAACGGTTCTAGTACTGAACTAAGTACACTCGCACCTAAAATAATTCTTTCACCTTTATTAAAAGCTATGGTGGGGACTCTTAAAAACCATCAATCAGATCATTTCTTCAATTATTATGGGCCTTCTCATAATTTGCATTTTGATGCTACCGCTTTTGTGTCTGCAGTATTTAAGCAAATCGGGACTAAAAACGATTCAAAGCCGATTTATAACATCATCAAAGATATTCAATTATTACCTGAAGATTCAAAACTCAGAATAAGCACTTTATTTGATAAGGAATCTGAAGCTAAAACTGCCCAGACCTATCGTGATTTAGACCAAGTGATGTCTGAAATTGTTCAGCAAGTACTTCAAAATGCTCCGACAGGTATGGCACTGAATTCTCTCAACCAATTCTTAGGCGATCTCAAATATTCTGATCCAGTGATTGCCAAAAACTCTCAGTATCCTATGCAAGTCAAAGGACAATCCAAAGTAGCTTCTTTACAATATACAAACGACTTAAAAGCAAAAGATGGCGAATTGCGACTTTTCACTGTAACGGAAGAACTCAGCAAACCTAAATGGGTGAAAGAAGTTCGTGATGCTATTAAAGCCATCGTGAAACAGTCCTACTCAGCTGGCGAAAAGATGCCATTAGAGGTTGCTGAACGTATGGAGGAAATTCTTGATGCTGAATGTTCAGTTGAAAATAACGACATCCAAAATTTACTTCATTTTGTAGAAACTAAAGCACTACCACGAGCACGTATCCGAAATTGCTTCAAAATAATGGAGATCATTGCTGATCACATTGAGCAGAATGAACGAAATGAATTTAAACGTGAAGCTGCTGTTTCTTATATCCGTAAAGCAGTCGCTTTTTTTGAGATTTTCGGTGATCGAATTGCACCTTGGAATGATGAAACGACTGAAGCCATTAAAGACTATGGCATTGATTTTGGTGCTATCTACGGCGCTGTAGGTAAAGTTGATTTTAATGCATTACTAGCTTATGTAAATGCAACAGACGCATTGCCAATTTGGGTAAAACCAAAAATTGAAATAAATGATAGTCGTCATGAGGATAAGGAAGGGCTCTCTCTAAAACGTGAAGTCACTTATGCCTTTCGGGTGAATGGTGAGTTTGTTAAAGAGGAAAAGGTAAGTTCCTTTAACTCTAAGTTGCGGATCAATTATAAGACAGGCAAAGGATATCGTTCGGACACGGATACCATGCTTACTGCTTATGAAGCTCGTCTGCATACTATCAATAAAGCATTGCTGCTGAAGGATATTGTGGATGATAAAGGTCAGCCGATTTCTGAAGAGCGATTAAGCAAAGAGTGCTCAGATCGCGTTGCTCAAGTCGAGATGTTCCAGCTCATTATGATGTACTTCGTCCTATCTGGGGCAGACATGAAGATTTCAGATTTTGAAGGGGCATTCAATAAACTGGTTGATGCATTCAAGAATCCTCAAAAAATCCGACTTAACCTTACTCGTATCTTAGACGAAAAGCTCAATACCGAAAAAATGCATGAGCGAATGGAGGTGATCACGTCTACGATCACTACAGCGCTAAAAGCGAATCTGGATTCCATCATTAGTGAGATGGAAAAGGATAGTAGTCTTAAAACTGTACTCTACATCCTTCCAAGTATTGTGAATCTAGATGTATTCAAGAGTTCAATTGGTGAAGATGCTGAACAGTTCTTTAGTATATTTAAGGGTAAAGAATCAAACTTTTACAGCTACATCTCGATGGTGGATGCTAGCCGTAAAAAGTTGGCGAAAATGAGCCAAGACGAAATCATTCGAAAGAATGATTATGCTCGTAAAGCCCTAAGCGAGATTGAGTTTAATTCCACACTGAAAATTCGAACGTTGGTACCGATTGAGAATCCTAATACCGACCTAGATCAATTTAATGTCGCTCGTAATCTGAATATTCCTTGTTTACCAGTATTGATGGTGCCGACCAACAAGAAGGTCAGCGACAATGGGCTGCCACATTTTTATCATCCTGAGAGCTTAAGTTATGACAACTTGTTATCTAAATACAAGGTCATGATTCATTATTCATCTAAGCTATTTCGATTGAGTGACCTAAAAGGCGGCCACGCTCAATTATGTTTGGATGAAAAAGAAAATGCTTTGATCACCAGTACGTCATGTTTTTCGATTGCGATTCATCTATTCCTTAAACATCTGATTAAAGAAGTAAAAAATCAACTGGGTATTGAAGAGCGCTTATATGTACCTGTAATGCGAATTGACTCAGTTGATGAACATGAGAATGAAGAAAAAGCCCAATTTCAAAGGAAATCAAAAAAGATCCAAAAAGGTGGGTTTAATCCTGAGTGTAAACGAGCGTATGCCACCGCTTATACCCTTGAGAAGTTGCTGAACAATGATGATGCTATTGTGAAGGTACAGGGCCTTAAGTATCAACCAGATCCTATGCCTTATGATAATCAAAATGGTGAGCGAGTTTGTGCCCCGGTGAACCTCGCAATGGATAAAACCGTGACTTACCGTATTCAGGCTGCAATTGAAGCACTGTCAGGATATTCAGAAATCATCATCCCATTTGAGGGCACTAAGGATAAAATTGCCTGTATTAGCTATAACTCTCGACCTGAGAATGATGTGGAATTTAAGTATCAGCATCAGAAGGATTTGCTACTGCTTAAACCAGATTATGGCTACATCTGCTACGTCTATACACTTGAGCGTATCAACGATAAACAGGGTCGCTTATCACTACAGAAGGTCAGTCATGCCCCAGTTGCTGAAGACAATCTGAGAACAAGTAAGGCGATGCACCGTATCATCGAAAAACTGCAGTCAGATGGTTTTGAAGATGTTGTATTGCTTTCACACCATTTTGCACAGCGTAAGATCGGTAAGACTGAAACCAGCAACTTGATTCATGAAAGTGAAAGCGCTTTGGATCAACTTGATCAGTTGTTCCCGGATATGAATTTCTATCCATTCCAGTCTGATACGATCCCAGCACTGAGCTTAAAAACCAGTGATAACAGTCGTGTCTATGAGGTACCGCACCATCAGTACCATACGGCGATCATCAATAAAAAAGAATATAAACAATCCTTGTCCGTATATAGCTTTGCGACTAAACGTACTGTTGGTGTTCGTACTCAGAATGGTATTTGTTCGTATTTCTACATGCTAACCAGTCAGGAGCATTCGATTCATAACGATAAGCGAATCAGATTGCACAGTAAAATTATTGATGTGAATGATTCCAATGAAATGAAATCAATTCGCTCTGTATTGCGTGGTCTGCATTACTTTGAGTCTGAACGTCCTACAGCTGGCAAAAACTTCACTCCGGTACTTGAGCCTTCCCATATTCGTAGCGCCACTGGCATTCAAGAGCTTGGTGAAGTCATCGTGTCGAGTCGTCTAAATAAAGGCGAAGTCGTCATGAGTCTGCCAGCCTTAATCGGCAAGCTCGAAGAATACGTTATTCTGAAGAATGAAGACTTGATTGATCCAATCGAGCCGATTCCAGGGGAAGCTGAAGAATCTTTAGCGACTGATGTGGAGTAAGCGCCGTGGTGAAAAATGAAGCCAAAGTTTGGGGCGAGGTTTATGAGATCGCTGTTAAACGTGGTTCGATTATGGCTTTGCTTGATGCAAAGCTATTATTAGCCAGCAATCCTGTAGTAGCAGAATGGAATAGTAAACAGATTGCTGATGTCTTTCAGGAAATGAAGGAAGCGTTATATAGCGATGTCATTAATGCCGCTATCCATGAAAATATCGAAAGCTATTTTCAGCAACTGATAAAAACTGGATTCGGGCATGGTTATACCAATACTCGTGAGTTTCTAAGAAAGATCAAGCCAAAAGGTATTGCAAGGGCTAAAACGGCGAATGCAAAACCAAATTGGAGCTTATCTGGCATCTGGTGTCCATTGACAATGCCAAATGATATAACCCAGACCATTGTAGATGACTACACAACTGAGGAAGAACATATTGCTATTAAAGCCTTCAAGGATAAGGCGTTGGAAACATGGGATCAGCAATTCAGTCTTACTCACGCTAAAATGTTTGGTAAGGGTATGTTTGGTCGTGCTGATTTCTTGGCGGTAATCAAAGTCAAATCCAACTATCATGTGCTGGTTCAGGAATATTCATTATTTTACGTTTTAGGTGAACCAGAACAATTCAACGCCAAGGATTCTTGTACCTATTTGCAAGAGTACAAGCGTTACATCAAACATTCTGAATCCCAAAGTGTTTTCTCATACGTGAATGCAGAAGCTCAAGAGATCCCATTTAAGTTCTCAAAAAAACTACGTGAATACTTGAGAGCCTATGTTCGTAAGGAAAAAGTCCTATTTAAGATGGCGCAAGGCTGCTCGTATGCAACCACTTTTGTTGATTCTTTTAAATGGAAGTTTGAACAAGATGACATGCCAAATATTCGTCTGAGTGTGATGGCGATTACCAGCCGGGGAAGTGAATACATTTCTGCTGAATTTGCGGATAAAGATAAATCCCCAGAGCTGGAAATTATGTATCAGCTGGGCAAGGAGTATCAGGATAACGTTCTGAGTCTGGACTATATGGATGAACGTACGAAACTGCAAGTTGAGATTCTGAATTATCTGGTGAATGAACCTGTCAAAAACATCTCGGAAATCGTGTCCAAAAATATTAGCGATATTTCCTACGGTCAGGATCTTACTTTCAATATTACCGAAAGGCTTAAGGATTTTGTGAATCCTAACCAGCCACTGGCTTTAGAGTGGGTTTTTGACTTGATAGATCGGCAAGTCGATGACGAAGACCATAACCAAAAACTTAAAGAGATGGTGCTGGCTGAGTTTAAAACAATTCGTAAGGGAAAAATTGAGAATAAAACTTCATTCACCTTACGTGATTTGCATAAATGCGCCGTAGTACTGGCACTGAAGGAAAGTAAACAAGGTCGGGTGAATTTCATCTGTTTGACTGGTACGCCGGGGATTGGGAAAACATCGAGCGTTAAGACTTTGCTGGCAGATTTGGAAGGCTTTTTTTTCTTTTATACCAGTCCACGAGTGTTGATTAACGATGATGTGGTGGGTGATCTATCTAAAATCTCAGCCACGATTACCAGTAACAGTGATGTGGTGACACAGGCACAGCAAATCTATTCGAAGATTCACAATACGGATTGTAAGCTAAATGCTCGTGGTGCCGCTATTGTGGGTGGTGTTGAAAATCTGAAGATAGATCATGACTCAAGTGTTCTATTGTTCAAACAAGATGAATACCGGAAGCTCAAAGACCTGGAACAGAATGCAAATGCCAATAGACGCTATGCCAATACCTCAGAATCTAAAATTACGGCAACCAATAAGAGGTTTGCCAGAGTGTTTGATTCATTAGGGGAAGCGACCCAGCAATTGCTAGGGTTCCATCCTGAGCTCAATAAGCTGACGATGACTGTAGCAAGTCAGGCATTCATGCCATATAACACCACCCCAGCTGGACCACGAAACCCAAGGGAAACCCAAAATAAAACTGTGGCAGCTTCCAGTTTGGATGGGTTGGAAAAAATGTTCCAATACAAAATCGATAAGAAGCCGACAGAGGCCAAAATCGAACGTAGAGAGTTTGCCAAAAAGTTCCCTAACATTGTGGTGATGTTTGATGAAATTACAGGGGATTCAGGCACACGTACTTTTATCAATGAAATGCTGAAATTCCTTTCCAAAAACTTTATTGAACCGTTTCAAGGTAATTCACCATTTACGGTGACTGTGATTCTTGCTGATGCATCCCTCAGTAATGTGAATGCAATCCAGAACTACATGAAGAAACAGGTTCAGTTACCAGCAAAAATGTTCATCTCTCCATCTTTGGGTAATTTCCCATTCAAGATGCAGACTGCAGATCTGGATGATGGTAACTGTGTTCGTTCTAGTATCCATATCATGGCGAACTGTTACCCGGCAAGTGATCTTAAAATCCAATATATGCTCAAGCAATACGCCGTAGTCCCTGAAACAGATGATTTTGGATTGGATAAGAACCTGACTCATCTATTTCGCCAGAAAGCTGGGGAAAGGACTCAACAGACTGCTATCGAGCTTATTCAAAAGAATCTTGAAGATGGTAAAAAGCAAGTTATCTACTTTGCTCAGGATAAAAATGCATTGGCTGCACTCAGAGATGCATTAGTCGATCAAGGAGTGGTTGAACGCTCTAAGATTGGCATTTTTGATAGCCAATTAATAGGATACCATCGTTCAGAGTTGCTGGATCGCAAAGAGACATTGCAAGTCGTACTGATTACTTCGACTGCAGCTAGGGGTATTTCGTTCCCGAACTGTGATTCAATCATTGCTGCCATGCCTCGTTTCGCAATTGAAGCCTCTTTAATGGAAATCGCCCAGCTTGTTTACCGGGGACGTGGTGGATATTTGGATAAAGAGAAAAATGAGTGGGTCAACGGCGATGAACGTGATCGACTGCTGACGATTCTGGTAGAAGATTTCTACTTGGTATCTAATGATGCAACTCAGACAGAGCTTGAATATAAAGTTAAGAGCTCACTGGATATGCTCTCAATTTTCATGCTTATTCGTGGGACTTTATACACTCGTATCACTGGGGATGCTGGCTTCAAAAAAACTCAAATTGCCATGATCCCAATTGGTGAGGTGAAGGATAAAGCCAGTGATAAACCGGGTTTAGCTTCTTTGATTAGGGATTTTATGAAGGAAGTGAATAGTGTTCTTTATAAAATTGTTGCAACTGAAGGTGAGTTGGTGGGTAGGCTTAAGGCTGTGGTAGAGAAGGCCCAAACGGTTTACTCAGCAAATAAGCTCAGTTCTACCTATAGCACTAAGACCAACAAATATCGAAGTTTTTACACGCCGACATTAACGCCTGAGTTAAAAGAACTTCAGTTCTACGAGAAATGGTGCCGGGACCATCATTCGCTTAAGTCTAGACTACTGACCATTAGCGATCAGGAAGATGCTTTGACCATTCCTGAAAATATCTATATCTGTGGTCCTGTGATTATGGAAGATCGCTCGAACTTCGGTAACAAGGAGTCGTTTGATATTGCCAATGACAATTTCTCACAGGATTCATTAAGGACATTCCTGAATGAGTTGATCGCCCTGCAGATGGGATTCCCTCAGTTGAATGCCTATAAGAACATTCAAAAGCATATCAGGGAGATCACAAATATGATTTCTGCTGTTCTTGAATCAGAAACAGATAGCTACACGAAAGAAGTTGAACAACAGGGAATGATGCGTAAGCTCTGGGTGACGTACCCGGTAGCGGCAAACGAGCTGGTTAAACTTCAGGACAAGAGCTTTGATAAAGAGTGGTTTGATGCATTGAGCTTTGAACTGAGAGTGAGAAATGTAGAGTTTCCAGTGATGCCAGAATATCGAGATCATCCATTTCGTGGTACTCAGCAATTATCAGGGCATCCAGTGTTTGAAAGGTTGTTCGAGCAGACAAATTTCATGCTTTGTCGTGAATTAAACTTGGTGAATACTTTGACTATGTTTAATGAATGATACAAATTATATTATCTAGTCAGTAGAGGATTAATGTGCATATACCTTCTGCGCAAGAACAACTTAAATTTCTAAAAAATATTCAGCTTATTTTACAGTCGGGTAGTTTTAGTAGCACCTATAAATTTGCGTTGCTGATTAGCCTAAGCCGATTAGCTATTGAAAAAGGTGAAGATTCAGGTGAGAGTCTATCACTCGAATATACGGATATCGCTGAGAAGTTTATCGAGCTGTATTGGAAGCAAGCAGTACCCTATACCTTTAATGATGAAGGGCAGCTGATTTTAAATCAGAATAATGGTAGGCAAGCAGCCATTGTGAATAGAATCATTCAGCTTCGAAAGAATTATTCTTCTTTAGGGTTGTTAAGAAGGGACTCATTAGTGTGGTTGAAGCTAGTTAAAGATGTCGCTCGCACTGTAAAAGACATGCCAGTCCGTTATCTGCAAAACATCAATGGTCAAAATTTTGAGTTTTTATATCAGCTTGATCGGTGTGGAAAGCAACTTGTTCTTCTACCGCAAGTCATGTTTGGCTTAAGGCAATTTAGTGAGATCATTGAAGAGCTGTGTCAGAAACGGTGGATCGATTATATCCGCAAGAATAGCAGCAATGCGTCCATCTTGAATCAATTACCTAATCTTGAACAATTTATGTTTGAGCCGAGTAGAAACCAGTTGAATGCGGTAGCAAATGTATTGGTCGACCTACAGGACTGTAAATGCTTCTACTGCAATAAACCGATATGTAATGGCAATTACGCCGTTGATCATTTCATTCCATGGTCTATGTATCCATCAGATACAGGGCATAACTTCGTATTGGCAGATTCAAGCTGTAATTCTAAGAAAAGTAATCTACTCGCATCTGATGAGTTTTTGCATAAGTGGCTAGAGCGTAATGAAGAACAGGATTTGATTATTGTGGATCGGATATCTGTATTGGGATTTCTGACCGATAAAGAACGCTCACGTAAGGTGGCTGAGTGGGCTTATGCACAGGGTAAAGAAAATAATTATTTGATGTGGATGGGTGCAAATAGCAAATAAATTATGGCTCCCCTGAGATTAGATTAAAAATGCAATTGCTTTAAAAATACCGTAAAAAATGTTTACTGTAAATTTGCCATGGGGTAATCTTAGAAATCTTATTTATTGACTGATTGGTATATGACGACAGATAAGCATGAAGTGCTTCTTCGAATGCGAGCCATCGAGCTGCTTGCTTACTGGGAAGGTCGTTTGGTTACCAATCGTTTGATGAGCTGGTTTGGGCTCAGTCGACAGCAGGCTTCTGCGGATATCAAGCGTTACAATACGCTGTATAACCCCGATGCCTTGATTCATGACCCCTCAGTCAAGGGTTATGTGCCTAAGGCCAGCTTCCAGCCTGTACTGACTACAGCGCATATCAATGAATATCTCAATATGCTGTCAGGTTTGGTTAGTGAATCGCATGCGCTGATTGCGATGCCAGAACCGAATCTTGCAGCAGTTCAATTACCTGATCGCAGTGTACGTCCTGAAGTGATTCGGGAAGTTTTGCGTGCCTGCCGAAACCAAAACACTTTAAAAATGATTTATGCCTCGATGCAGAATCCGCAGTGGCATGAACGCATCATTTCCCCACACACCCTGGTGTATACCGGTTTTCGCTGGCATGTCCGTGCCTATTGCCATCAGAGCAAGCAGTTTAAGGATTTTTTACTCTCCAGAATTGATCGCACACCTGTTGTGGTGGCGATTGAGTCAGTAGACCCTGCTCAGGATCAGCAATGGCATGAAGAAATTGTACTGACGCTGATCCCTAATCCAAAATTGAACTCATCACAACAAGTGCTGGTCGAAAAAGACTTCGGCATGCCTGATGGCAGATTACAGATTCCGGTGAAAAAAGCCCTGACTCACTATACCTTGCAGCGCTATCAGGCTGCGATCACGCTAGCTGAGGCGGAAGATGCCTTGAAATATCCTCTGGTGTTACAACGTTCAGATATCGAAAAGCTGTCATCTTATCTGTTTGATCAGGCGTCATAGGAGATTGGCCATGTTAGAGCAATTTCATTATGACAGTGACCTGATTGGCGGTTCCCTGATGGTGCGTGAAAGCCGGCTGATCGCGGATCTTTTATTACGAGAAGCGACTCCAGAACAATGGCATCAGGCAATTCAGATTGACAATATTCTGCAAAAAAGAACGCCTGCTTCAGCCCAACGTAACGCCACTGCCATTCGTAAGCGTCTTGAGCGCTTAGAGCCTGATTTCTGGAAAGCTTTGCGTGATGGGGATGATGAGCTGGCGACCCAGGTGGCTTTTTGTGGCGTACTGGAACGCAACCTGTTGCTGCTTGAGTTTATGGAAACGGTGATGAGGGATGCCTATATCTCCCAGGCGCAACACTTGGATAGTTATATTTGGTCAGATTTTTTGGATGAACGCTCACAACGCGATCCGGATATCTGTGATTGGAAAGAGTCCAGCAAGAAAAAAATGGGGCAGGTGGTGTTTCGCATGCTGGCAGAAGCCGGTTACTTAAAAAGTACCCGTAAGCTGGAGTTGCAGCGCGTGATCGTCAGAGCAGAGCTGCGTAGCCTGTTGGAAGAACATTATAAACAACGCATTAAAAGATCTATGGAAGTGTCGGTATGGACGCGTTAGTTGTAGAGGGGCAGCAATGAGTCAAACAATACATGAGCGTCTGAACCAGATTCCAGAGCGAATTCTTTCCACCGAGTTTCTCACCGGGCAAGGACTGGGCAATGAAATTGGCTTCTGGATTTTTGATTATGCACCTGAAGATGAGTTGAAGGTGCGCGAATATCTGCATTTTCTAGACGGGATGCTAGAGAAAAAACACAGTCAGCTGCAGGTGGTGAATATTAACCTGCTGCAAGCCGTGGTGGATTATCTGGCTGAGCGTAACTTCATCGATAAAGCCATTCAAATGCAAAAAGCCAAAGGCGATGAGGCGCTGCTCAAAGCGCTGAAAGGTCCACTGCATATGGATAAGTTCGCGCCCTATCTGGTGAGTAAATATGCCACCAATGCACAAGATATTGTGTTGATGACTGGGGTAGGGTCGGTTTGGCCACTGTTACGTGCCCATCACTTATTGAACAGTTTGCATTCGTTACTGGGGCATAAGCCAGTGGTGCTGTTTTACCCAGGTTATTACGACGGTCAAGCGATGAGTTTATTTGGAAAAATTCCAAGCAATAATTACTACAGAGCATTCAGATTAGTGCCTTAAACACGGCAAATAGAAATAAGAATTCGGGGGAATGGATTGAGATGAACATTAAAGAACTTTTTTACAAGCCATTAGATCGTGCGATAAACGGGGTGGTCAAGGCAGATCAGAATGACAATACCACGGTTTATCAGGAACTTGATGAGTATGTAGTCACCAATGAACTCGAAAAGCATTTTCGGGACTTTTTCCAGTCTTATGGCACAGACCTAAGCGATCCTTCCATTGCCAACCGAGTCGGTGTATGGATTTCAGGCTTCTTTGGTTCAGGTAAATCACATTTCCTGAAAACCTTATCGTATATTCTGGCCAATAAAGTGGCACGTGATGCGCAAGGTAACGAACGCAGTGCTGCAGAATTCTTTGATGAAAGCAAAATCCGTGATGCGTTTATCCGTGCGGATATTGGCAAGGCCGTCAGCCATCATGCCGATGTCATCCTGTTTAACATCGACAGTAAAGCCAGCTCCAATGATGATGGCAATCCGATCCTGAATGTGTTTTTACGTGTGTTTAACGAGTATGAGGGGTTTAGCGCGGATCATCCACATATTGCCCATATGGAACGTCACCTGAGCCAGAAAGGGGTCTACGAACGCTTTAAACAGGCGTTTGAGGAATCCAGTGGCATGTCCTGGCTAGAGGAGCGTGACGGCTATCAGTTCTATCAGGATGATGTCGAAACCGCGATTTCTCAAGCCCTCAACTTATCTGCTGAAGCTGCGCATAAATGGTTTGAAGATTCTGAGCAGACCTTTAGCGTTTCGGTTGAAAACTTCTGTCAGTGGGTGAAAGAATACCTAGACAGCAAAGGACCCCAGCAACGCATGTTGTTCTTGGTCGATGAAGTGGGGCAGTTTATTGGCAGCGATACCCGCTTGATGCTGACATTGCAAACCATTACTGAAAACCTGGGTACGATCTGTAAAGGCCGCGCTTGGATTATCGTGACCTCACAGGCAGACATCGATGCTGTTTTAGGTGAGATGTCTTCTTCCAAAGCCAATGACTTCTCCAAGATTGCTGGACGTTTTAAAACCCGTTTATCACTGTCCAGTTCGAATACCGATGAAGTCATCCAGAAACGTTTATTACGTAAAACCCCAGAAGCAGAAGCATTGCTCAGATCGGTGTTTGAGCAAAAGGGTGATATCTTAAAAAACCAGATTACCTTTGACCGTTCAGGCCCAACCCTCAAGAACTATGAGGGGCCAGACAGCTTTATTCATAACTATCCTTTTGCGCCGTACCATTTCCAGCTGGTACAAAAAGTATTTGAAGAAATCCGTAAAGTCGGTGCGACTGGTGCACACTTGGCCTATGGTGAACGGTCCATGCTGGATGCGTTCCAGATGGCCGCGAATGCGATTGCCACAGATGAAGTCGGGGCACTGGTTCCTTTCCACCGCTTCTATACTTCAGTCGAAGGCTTCCTGGATACTGCAGTGAAGCGTACCATCGACCAGGCAGGGCAGAATAAGACCCTGGATGGTTTTGACGTACAGATGCTGCGTACCCTGTTTATGATCCGCTATGTCGATATCATCAAAGGTACGCTGGATAACCTGGTGACTTTGTCGATTGAGAAAATTGATGAAGATAAGCTGGCATTGCGCAAGCGGATTGAAGAGAGCCTGCAGCGTCTGGAAAAAGAGAGCCTGATTACGAGGAATGGCGATGAGTTCCTGTTCCTGACCAATGAAGAACGCGATATCACCCGCAAAATTAAAGCCACTGACTTAGCAGCTTCAGAAGAAAATAAAGAGTTAGCCAATCTGATCTTTAAAGATTTACTGCGCGATCAGAACAAATACCGCCATCAAGCCAACAAGATGGACTATCAGATTGGTCGTTTCCTAGATAGCCATAGCCTGGATGGCAAGTATGAGAGCGATTTGAAAGTTGAAATCATTTCTCCACTGGATACGGAATACAACCTCTACACTGAAGCTTACTGTATTGGTAAAAGTACTCAGGCCGAAGGACAAGTGCTGTTTAAACTGGCAGACGATAAACAGTTCTTTAATGAACTGCGCACCTGGCTGAAAACCAATAAATTCATCCGCTTAAATGATGATGGCACCCAATCGGATATCAGCCGTATTCTGGCAGACCGTGGCCGTGAGAATCAGGAGCGTAAAAAACGCCTGCGTGCCCGGGTCGAAGAAATGTTGCTGGACGCGGAAAGTTATGCCTTGGGTCAACATCTACAACTTTCATCTTCAAGTCCAACCACCAAGCTGGATGAGGCTTGTCGTTATCTGCTGGAAAACACTTATACCAAACTGAGCTATTTGCAGGTCTATCAGCAGGATGCCTGGCGTGAACTGAACGCCGTCTTGACTGTTGATGATATGGCGCAACTCGGATTGTCTCTGGATGGCGGTCAGAGCAATCCGAAAGCCCTACAGGAAGTGGAGCAGTATATTGCACTACGCGCCACTGGTAGCGAACGTATTCTAGTCTCAGATGTGATAGATCGTTTTGCCAAACGTCCTTATGGCTGGCCGGATGCCGAGATTTTACTGCTGGTGGGGCAGTTGGCGGCAATCGGGCGGATTTCACTGCAGTTAAATGGTGGCAGCTTACAGTTAAAAGATGCCTTTGAGCCTTTACAGAACAGCCGCCGTCGCCGTGATGTATCGATCATTAAAAAACGCCAGACTGATGATCAGGTATTGAAACAGGCACGCCAACTGACCCAAGAACTGTTCTCGGCCATGGGACCAGCGACTGAGAAAGAGCTATTTGAATTCTATTTGCAGCATTTTAAGACTTGGTTAGCCAACTTTAAGTCGTACAAAAGCAAAACAGATGTCGGGCAGTTCCCGGGGAAGAAAGTGATTGAAAAATCGATTCTGACTTTGGAGCGTTTGCTGGCCAATAGCGACAGCTTCGATTTCTTTAAAGCCGTGGTTGAGAACAAGGACGACTATCTGGATCTGGAAGAAGACTACCGTGATATTCATGAATTCTTTAGTAACCAGATGCCGAGCTGGCAGCAACTGCAACAGGCCTTACGTCATTTTGAGAAGAACAAACAGGCACTGGGTAGTGATGAGGTGGCAAAAAAAGCCCTCTCTGAATTACATCGTATTGCCACCCTTGAATCGCCCTATGGCCTGTTAAATAAAGTGGCTGATTTGGTTCGCACAGTGGAAGGCGTCAATGAGCAATTGCTGACTGAGAAGCGCAATCAGGCGATAGAACACATTGATGACAAAATCAAGCAGTTAGAAGCCGAGATTAAAAACAGTGGCATCGCTACCGCTGAGCTGAGTAACAAGCTATTACGCCCACTACAACTGCTGAAAACGGATATTGAAGTGGAAACTAGCCTGTCCACCATCTATATGCTGCAAACCCAAACCGCCGTCGAGCGTTTTGATGAAGCCTTGTATGAGTTGGAAAGCGAAGTTCAGGCGGAAATCCAGCGTCAGGCCAAAGCGGCACAACTGGCTCAGAGCAAAGCAGAGAGTGTAACCAACACTGCAACCACCTCCAGCCCAGCTACATCAGCACCTGCTGCGAGTCCGGTACAGTCTGTGACAGCCGTAGTGCCACCGAAACCTGTTGTCGAAGTTGATGTCGCCAGCATTTACAGCAAAAGTTCAAGTAGTGTCTACCTGGAAACAGAAGAATCAGTGGATCAGTTTGTAGACGCACTCAAAGCTGAATTGAAAAAAATTGTGAGTGATAAAAAGCGTGTGCGTATCCGCTAACTTGGGTTAGGGATATCGGCATCAGTCATTAATTAAAGGTTTGAACATGAATACCAGTAATATTAAAAAATACGCACCGCAAGCACGTAACGATTTTATCGCAGCGATGCGCAAGCAGGCCGCCAAATACGGCATCACCGCAGACAGCATTCTACCGGCAGAACAGAAAGGGGACTTGCTGCTGATTGGCGATCAGGTTTTTCCGCTATCCGTCATGAAACCTCGTGAGAAGCTGATCAAACGCATTCAAACTAGCAGTTTTGAGCAGACGATTGATTATATTGCTTACAGCTGGTTTAACCGTCTCTGTGCGATTCGCTACATGGAATGCAAAAGCTTACTGGATCATGGCCGCCGTGTGTTGAGTAGTGCTGATGGCAGTGCCGGCTTGCCACAGATTCTGGAAGAATGTTTGGATATTGACCTACCAGGTTTAGATGCCAGCCGTGTGGCTGAACTCAAACTGGATGGCAGTAAAGACGAAGAACTGTATCGTGAGCTATTACTGGCCCAATGCCATGCATTGAATCAGGTCATGCCACTCTTGTTTGAACAGGTTTCTGATGAGTCTGAACTACTGTTACCGGATAACCTGACCAAAACCGACTCTTTGATCCGTGATTTAGTGACCAGTATTCCGGAAGAAGATTGGTCGGATGTGCAGATTATTGGCTGGTTATATCAATTCTATATTTCTGAAAAGAAAGACCAGGTGATTGGTAAAGTCGTCAAGAGTGAAGATATTCCTGCAGCGACACAACTCTTCACCCCAAACTGGATTGTGAAGTATTTGGTGCAAAACAGTGTTGGTCGTCTATGGATGATGGCACAGCCAGAAAGTATGGTTGCCAGTGAGTGGGAATACTATATTCAGCCGGCTGAGCAAAGTAATGAAGTCAATGCACAGTTAAAACAGCTGATTGATGTGCGGATCAGTGAAGATGGCGATACTTTAAACCCTGAAAGCATTACGGTACTGGATCCGGCTTGTGGTTCGGGGCATATTCTGGTGGAAGCTTATGACTGCTTAAAAGCGATTTACTTAGAACGTGGCTACCGGAGCCGTGATATTCCACGTTTGATTCTGGAAAATAACCTATACGGCATTGATATTGATACCCGTGCAGCACAGCTCTCTAGCTTTGCACTATTAATGAAAGCGCGTGAAGATGACCGCCGTTTATTTAGTAATCCACCGAAGCTGAATATTATTGCACTGCAAGATAGTCAGCCAGAACGACTGGATGCATTCAGTCAGGATTTGGCAAGTACCGGTATTGAACAGGCGGATTTAAAAGAACTGTTGGAGCTATTTGAACATGCTTCGACCTTTGGTTCTTTGATTCAAATCCCTCAAGCATTCTCCAAAAAGCTGTCTGATTTAGAAACTAAGCTCAATACAGCATTAGAGTCAGGAGATATCTTTAGTCAACAGTCAGCACAAGAGTTATTGCCTTTAGTACAGCAAGCTAAGTTACTTGCTAAACAATATGATGCTGTGATTGCGAACCCGCCGTATATGGGCAACAAGTACTTAAATCCAAACCTTAAAACCTATTTAAAGAAAAATTATCTAGGCTATGAAAAAGATTTATTCTCAGCTTTTATGATCCGAGATTTGCAGCTAACTAAAGAAAGTGGACAGCTTGGCTTTATGTCACCTTTCGTTTGGATGTTTATCTCTTCTTATGAAAATCTGCGTGCTCACTTTATTGATCAAGCAACAATCACAAGTTTGATTCAGCTAGAGTACTCTGGTTTTGATGGTGCAACGGTACCCATTTGTACATTCACATTGGCTAAGTCACATGTAAGTAATTTTATGGGGTCATATATACGTCTTTCTGATTTTAGAGGTTCTGAAAATCAAGCACCAAAAACATTAGAAGCAATTAATAATCCGGAGTGTGGTTGGTTTTTTAACGCAAAACCCGATGAATTTAAGAAAATTCCAGGTAGTCCAGTGGCGTATTGGGTGGAATCGTGGAGCTATAAGTTATTCGAAAAATGTAACTTACTTAATGATAGGGCTGTAAAGGGATTAGATACCAATGGTTCTATAGATTACTTTTTACGAATGTGGCAAGAAATTAGTATAAATAAAAGTTCAATATTAGGAGGGAAAAAATGGTTTCCATTAGCTAAAGGGGGAGAATATCGTAAATGGTATGGTAATCATGACTATTTTATTAATTATGAAGAAAATGGAAAGCAACTACGTGAAAATAAAGCTAATTTAAGAAATTCTGAAAAATATTTCCAAGAGGGTCTAACTTGGACTGTAGTTACATCAGGTGGATTTAGCGTCAGGTATTTACCTTCTGGGTTCTTGTTTGACCAAGGAGGGTCCGCGATTTTTTCTAAGAATGATGAATTTAGTTGGATGAAGTTATCAGCATCATTGAACTCTAAGTTAGGCAGAATGATTGCTAAAGATTTATGCCCAACTTTAAATTTCACTACAGGTGATGTTAATAAGATTCCAGTTCTAGTCGCAGACAATGTCCAAATAAATGCTTGTAAAGCAGTAAATTTAGCTAAATTTAACTGGGATTCCTATGAAACTTCATGGGATTTTACTCAAAATACAGTTATTCGTACTCAGCAGCTAAATTTAGAACAAGCTTTTAACACATGGCAACAACAAAATGCTGAAGCCGTGGCTGAAATGAAACATCTGGAAGAAGAAAACAATAAGCTGTTTATTGATGCTTACGGTTTGCAAGATGAATTGACGCCAGATGTACCGGATGAGCAAATCACTTTAACTCGTGCCGACCGTGAAAAAGACAGCCAGCGTTTAGTTTCTTATGCACTTGGCTGCATGATGGGGCGTTATAGCCTGGACAAACCAGGCTTGATCTATGCTCATGCAGGCAATCAAGACTTTGATGCCAGTCGTTATCAAACATTCCCAGCCGATGCTGACGGGATTATTCCATTGACTGAAATGCATTGGTTTGAAGACGATGCAACACATCGTATCCAAGAGTTCTTAACTGTGGTTTGGGGTAAAGACACACTGGATACCAATATGCTGTGGTTGGCAGAAAGCTTGGACAAAAAAGCCAGTGAAACCGCTGAAGATACCATTCGCCGTTACTTAGCCAGCAAGTTCTATAAAGACCACATGCAGACCTATAAAAAGCGTCCGATCTACTGGTTATTTAGCAGTGGTAAACAGGGGGCTTTCCAGGCGTTGGTGTACTTGCACCGCTATAACGAGAGTACTTTGGCACGTATGCGTACCGAATACGTGATGCCACTGATTTCAAAAATGGCAGCCTATGCTAACTCTCTAGAAACTGCCAAAGAAAGCAGTGACTCTGCGGCTGAAATCAAACGTATCGAGAAAAAACTGCAAGATTTGCATAAGCAACAAGCTGAACTCAGTACCTTTGAGGAAAAACTGCGTCACTATGCCGATCAGCGTATTGCACTGGATCTGGATGATGGGGTGAAAGTGAACTACGGTAAGTTTGGGGACTTGTTGGCTGACGTGAAAGCAGTGACGGGGGAGAAATAATGAGAGAAACATTTTTTCAGCATATTAACTCCGAAGTTTTGTGTGAGATTATTGCTCAAACCAAGAAATCACTCTGTTATGCGGCACCAGGCATTCAGAAAATTCCAGCTGCAGAAATTGTTGCATTGTCTGAGAACATAGGTCCTGAACTCATCTCGGTTTTTTTAGACATCGATGAGAATGTCCTACGTATGGGATATGGCACTTTAGAAGCGATAAAATTGTTGCAGGATAATGGAATTAAGATTCAGCATATTTCCGGTTTAAGAAACGGTTTGATAGTCAGTGATGACATTGGATTTAGCTACACTCCGACCGCACTTTTTTTAGAAAAAGAACAAACGGAAGCACCAATTTTGAATGCTATGCGTTTAATGCCTGACCAAATTAAAGAGGCGATGGCACGCTTATCACCTGCTTCAAAAGCGATTGCTTTAGCACAAGCGCAGACAGAGAAGGAAATTAAACATATCCAAGAACTGGTTACAGAAATACAGCCAGAGAAATTGAACGTCAAAAATTTAGAAGAAATTCAGCAAAATTTAATAGCTGCACCACCAGTTAAGTTTGATATAGCACGCCAGGTACGTGTATTTCAGCCACATTTCCAATATGTAGAGCTAAGTTTAACAGGTGCTGCTATTCAGAGAAATAAACTCAATCTTCCTCGTTCGATTCAAAAAATAGGTATGGATAAGGAATTAGAGGGGCGGCTAAAAACCACTTTTGATTTGCTAGATAAAAATGGTAGTGCTTCTTCTAAAGATTTAGAAAAAGAGTTGAAAGAAATCCGAGACAATTTTACGCCATCATTAGGTAAAAACCATGGTCGGGTGATTCTTAAAAAGTCCTTATCGATATTTGAAGAAAGAATAGCTGAGCTAAGGACTAAAATAGAGGACCATCAAAAATCATTGGCTGGTCATCTTGAAGAAGAGCTAGAAAAATCAAAAGAAATGATAGTTAATTATTATTTACCTATTGTTCAGAAGAATATACCTGACCATCTATACGGGACGTATGGGGATAATCCCACTGAGGAAAATATTAAAAAGTGGTTAACTCGAGAGCTAAACAAGACATTTCCAACAGCTGAATCATTAGTGCAGAAGATTCAATTGGATGTGAATTATAAAGATGTGACGTTTGATACATTAAATAGAGAAGATTTCTTAGGAAGTATTCAAAAGGCTTATCCTGATGAGGATTGGGAAAAGACTTATAAAGAATTTCGTGCAGCAGGAGAAAGTAAATGAATTTAAGCCAAATAACACAAGGCTTAGAACAGGCTTTCTTTCATGAAAATCACCGAATTGTTTTTTGGTACGATGCTGAACAGTCCTTTAGCGACGAAGTACAGGCATTAAAGTTGAATGATGTCCATATTTTAAATATGGCAGAAGAATCCAGCCTTGCGATTAAGCTTAAACTGGAACTCGAGGATCAGCAGGGCAAATACTTGCTGTATTTCCCAAGTCCTGAGCCTGAAACCGAAAAAGACTGGTTACTGGACATCAAGCTGTATTCACGCAGCTTCTATGCCGATCGTTTCTCGATTATCTTTAATGAGCTCGGTTTACAACAACAAAGTTTAAGAGAACATCTGGCTAAACGTGAAGAGTTCCTCAAAGCCAAAGCCCGTCTGAGTACATTGAAACGCTATATCCAGCCTGATGCAGATGCACAGGATCTGGATATGGCCATGATTGCAGCTGTGGTCAAGGCCGACAGTGCCGAGCTGATGTATATTGTTCTGGCGCTGGCAGATGAAATGGTACAGCAGAACCTAGATCTGGAAGTCAATCCAGAATCCTTTGCTGAACTGGAAAAGTTCCAACTAGTGCCAGCTTTAGTCACAGCATTACAGGCGGAAATTGGTTATCCAGCATCGGTTGAAGAATTGAATGGGGAAGCACCATTCAAGCTCGGTACGTTCTTTATCCGTTTGATGACTACAGGTTTCTGTGAAAGCCTGGGCGATATCCCCGTATGGGCTCAGGAACTGGTGATGTCATCTGTCAGTTCACGTGCGACGGCTAGAGCCTTCTTGTCACGCTGGAGAGACAGCTCCAAATACTACCCAACCTTTGATAAGCTTTCCCAGAGCGTGGCCAATGCACTGCGGATCCAAGAAAAAGTCGGGGCTTTTGATCTGGAGCAGCTGCTCGATGTCATGACTTTTGAAGTGATTGAACAAAAGATCATTGTTGATTTGGCCAGTCATATCCCTGCAGCAGCCAAAGCTGAACTGGAACATTTCAGAACGATTATTTCTACCCGTCTGGATGGCTATTGGGCTTCCAAACATAAGGACGATGCAACCCGCCGTAAATACCGTACCGTCTATACCGCGTTGCAGGCAGCGATTGAGCTGTTCAGCCTGCGACTGCTGTTTGATGCCGGTTTCTATTTCGACTCTAGCGAAGCCTTGTATAAAGCCTACGAGCAGGAGTTGTATCGCTTTGATATGGCCTATCGCCACTACAGTGCTGCTTCTCAACGCGCTCATGTCGATATCCTGAAAAAACTCGATGAAGAAGTCGAAAATTGCTATTCCTACTGGTTTATTGACCACTTGGCACGAAACTGGGGAGAGCGGGTTGAAGCTGAGCAACGCTTGAATGTCTGGAAAGTGGCAGATATCCCAAATCAGCAGAACTTCTACGATACTCACGTCAGACCCTTACTCAGTTCTGCAACGAAACGCCGTATTGTGGTAATTATCAGTGATGCTTTCCGTTATGAAGCTGCGGTAGAGCTGCGTGATCGTATTAATGAAAAGCGTTATTCTGAAGCAACCTTGTCTTCACAGCTGGGCGTTGTCCCAAGTTACACCACACTTGGCATGGCCTCGTTGTTGCCGCATCAAACTTTGGAGTACAAAGAGGCCGCAGGGGATGATGTTTTAGTAGATGGGCAGTCCAGCAAAGGGACTGCAGCACGATCCAAAATTCTGGCTGCCTATAATGGATTGGCAGTAACCGCTGAAATGGTAAAAGGCTGGTCGCGTGATGAAGGCCGTGAAGCGCTGAAAGACCATGAGCTGATTTACGTTTATCACAACGTGATTGATGCACGTGGTGACAGCGCCTCGACAGAATCAGAAACCTTTATGGCTGTGGAACATGCCATTGAAGAGCTGACTGAACTCAGCCGTAAAATTTTAATGCACTTCAATATTTCTACCTTATTGATTACCGCTGACCATGGCTTCCTGTTCCAGCAAAGTAAACTGGAATCTGCGGATCGTTCAAGCTTGACTGAAAAACCTGCCAATACATTGAAGAGCAAAAAACGCTATGTGATTGGGCATGGTTTACCAGAGAGCAAGGAAGCATGGAAAGGCTCAACCCAAGCTACGGCAGGCACATTATCTGCGACTGATTTCTGGATTCCAAAAGGGGCGAACCGTTTCCATTTTGTAGGAGGCTCACGTTTCGTGCATGGCGGCATCATGCCTCAGGAAATCGTAGTGCCTGTACTAACGGTAAAACAGCTACGTGGTGAAAAGGCTGGACAGCGGACCAAGCGTAAAGTTGAGGTCATTTCTACCAAATCCACGCTGAAGATGGTCAATAACATCCAGAAGTTTGACTTGATGCAAACTGAAGCTGTCAGTGAGCTGGTCATGCCAGTGACTTTATCCATTGCCATTTATGATGGGGATCTTAAAGTTTCCAGTGAAGAAACTTTGACTTTTGATAGCAGTACCGACTCTGTTGCCGATCGGGTCAAACAGGTCAGACTGTCATTGTCTGGCACTGATTTTGACCGTAAGAAAGATTACTTCCTGGTACTGAAGGACAAAGACCTGAATATTGAAATGCAACGCTACAAGGTCACCATTGATCTAGCATTTACCGATGACTTCTTCTAATAACGAATTAACGATAGAGCGTAGCCTACATGGAATCTGCTAACGATAAAGAACTGGATCAGCTGCTGAATGAACACTTTGCTGGGCGGGTGGTACGTAAGGATTTGACTAAACTGATAAAAGAAGGGGCTAACGTTCCTGTCTATGTACTCGAATACCTGCTAGGGATGTATTGTGCCTCGGATGATCCTGAGATCATTGAGCAGGGACTACGTAACGTAAAGACCGTGCTGGCAGAGAACTATGTACGACCTGATGAAGCTGAGAAGGTGAAATCCCTGGTTCGTGAACGTGGCAGTTATAAGGTCATTGATCGGGTGACCGTAAAGCTGAATGAGCGTAAAGACAAATACGAAGCATCATTTAGTAATCTGGGCATCAAAGATGCCGAAATCTCGGCAGGCATCGTCAAAGAGTATGAAAAATTACTTGTTGGTGGTATCTGGGTCATTGCTACGCTCAGTTATTATTTTGAAGAAGGACAAACCAATTCTCCATTTGGGGTGAGCTTACTCAAGCCGATTCAAATGCCGAATATGAATATGGATGAACTCTTCAGTGGCAGAGCAGCATTAAGCACTGATCAGTGGCGCGAGAGTTTAATTCGTTCGATCGGCATGGAACCGGCTTCGCTAAAAGAGGACGTGCAATGGCACCTATTAGCGCGTATGGTTCCGTTCGTTGAAAATAACTATAACGTCTGTGAACTGGGACCACGCGGTACCGGGAAAAGCCATATTTACAAAGAGTGTTCACCGAATAGTATTTTAGTCTCTGGTGGGCAAACCACCGTGGCCAACCTGTTCTATAACATGAGTAGCCGACGTATTGGTCTGGTGGGCTTATGGGATGTGGTAGCTTTTGATGAAGTCGCTGGTATTTCCTTTAAGGACAAAGATGGCGTACAGATCATGAAAGACTACATGGCCTCAGGATCTTTTGCCCGTGGTCGTGAACAGATGGAAGCCTCAGCTTCGATGGTCTTTGTAGGTAATATTAACCAAAGTGTTGAATCCTTGGTAAAAACCAGTCATCTATTGGCTCCTTTTCCGGAAGCCATGATTGATTCTGCATTCTTCGATCGTTTTCATGCTTACATCCCCGGCTGGGAAATTCCCAAGATGCGCCCGGAGTTCTTCACCAACCGTTATGGTCTGATTGTTGATTATCTGGCTGAATTCTTCCGGGAAATGCGCAAGCGCAGTTTTGCGGATGCCATTGAGAAGTACTTCAAACTTGGTAATAACCTGAATCAGCGCGATGTGATTGCCGTTCGCAAGACGGTTTCTGGATTGATGAAGCTGCTTTACCCACACGGTCAGTTTAATAAAGAAGATGTACGGCAATGCCTGGAATATGCACTGCAGGTGCGCCGTCGGGTCAAAGAACAGCTGAAGAAAATTGGGGGGATGGAATTCTATGATGTGCATTTTAGCTATATCGACAATGACACCCTAGAAGAGCATTTTGTTTCGGTAAAAGAACAGGGTGGTGGCGGACTGATTCCCGAAGGTCCTGCTAAACCAGGCTTCCTGTATACCATCGGGCTGAGTAATAAGGGCATGCCAGGCTTATACCGTTTAGAACTTCAAGTCACCAAAGGTTCAGGAAAGTTGGCGACATCTGGCTTATGGAATTCAAGTAGTGCCAAAGAACAGGTCAAGATTGCTTTTGACTACTTCAAGGCCAATGCATCCCGGATCTCGGGGGGCAGTAAGGTGCTGGAACATGACTTCCACTTACATGTGGTGGAGTTACAGAATACCGGGCCGCTCAGCCATCTTGCCTTGCCAAGTTTAGTGGCTTTCGCTTCAGGCCTGTTAGGACGATCGGTACAAAGTCAGATGGTGGTACTGGGTGATATGAGCTTGGGTGGTTCTGTGACACCGGTGGAGAGTATTGCCGAATGTTTGCAAGTTGCTTTTGATGCGGGTGCCAAGAAGGTTGCTTTGCCAATGAGTAGTGCCGCAGATATCCCAACGATTCCTGTGGAACTGTTTACCAAGTTCCAGACCAGCTTCTATGCAGATCCGGTAGATGCTGTGTTTAAGGGGCTAGGGGTGGATTGAATTGATTCTGTATAAATCAGTTAAAGAGAAAAGCTTTTGAAATGATTAGGAAATATGAATCACATGAAGGATTTAATAACAGCTATTTTGGTTAAACAGCCCAAACTTACTGCTAGAGAAATTGCCAAAACTCTTGGTATTGAAAAGAAAGAAGTGAATGCTTTTTTATATCAAAATCAAGATATATTTTCACAAGATGAAGCCTTTTGCTGGTCTTTAGCTATAATTCCGTCAGTTAAAAAATTAGAAAGACCAATGATGAACTCTGAACTTGAATTAAATGATATTGTTAAAAATAAACTGATTCAATTGTTGGATTATGTATCTCATCAAGCTGAGGATACTCAAAAAATTCAATATGAAATGAGTGGTAATAGATTTTATTCTCATGATCTAGAAAAACTTCGTGGCTTAAAAATTCTGAATGATGACGATTGGTGGTTCCAAATTGAACGATTACAGCTTCAATCGATGCCGAAACCATCTGAAATACTCTCTTCCTACATTCATGTAGATGCCGAAAAAGAACCCACTGTTAATTTTTCTAGTTTAAATAAGATTGTATCTTTCAAAAAAGTTCATCAATTCCGCTTGCCCTACATTAGTGTGGCATGTGATTTGATTACTAAAATTGACATACTTCAGGAGCTGTTCAAAGAATTCGAAAGCTATCAAAATATTTGGGAAGATTGGAAACAAAATAACGATGAGATTAAAAAATCTATTGTTGTTTACGATAAGTTATTCTCATGGAATACAGCGATTAATTTAGGTGGAACAGGTGATGGTGAAGAAATTGTTGCAGGCTTTGGCTTAGTTGACTGGGTACTTCCAACGACTCAAAAATCTTACTCATATCCTCTTATTACTATCCCATTAGAAATGGAGATAGAAAAAAATGGATTAATACGTGTAGGTGCCAAAGATACACGTGCCAATATAGAAATGGATGCCATCTTATTAGAGGATGATCTGCCTACTTCAGGACAAGTAAAATTAGCTTTAAAAGAAAACTTAAATAATGGTCGCTCATTACGCCTATTTGAAGGCGAAACTTACTCTGATCTAGTTGATGCCTTCGTCGCGAATATTTTTTCAAAAGGAGCAATTGTTGAGGCAGAAAATAGGGCTATACCATCTAAAAGTCTAGCGGTAACATTAACATCAGTATTGTTTAGTCGTCCTAAAAGGAATTCTATTTTAAGTGATGACATTGAGTTATTAAAAACTAAACTTAATGACCCTTCAGTGGCTATACCTGAACAACCTTTATCGTTAGTGACAGAATTAAAAAGCGATATTAATCAAAAAGAGACTTATAGTTTTAGGGGGCGTTCTGGTACTGAAGGATTCGGATCAAAAGTTGAAGAGCTTTATTTCCCGCTGCCTTATAACAAAGAACAAATTACTATTGTCCAGAATCTGCTAACCAGCAGTGGTGTAGTGGTGCAGGGTCCACCAGGTACAGGTAAAACACATAGTATTGCCAATATTATCTGTCACTATTTGGCGAATGGTAAAAAAGTACTGGTAACTGCACAGCAGTCACATGTCCTTAAAACAGTACATGAAAAGATTCCTGATGAATTAAAGCCTTTAGTAGTCAGTCGCATTGGTTCAAGCAAAGAAAGTAAAAATCAGCTTGAATCTTCAATCGATTTGATTGTGCAAAAAATTACCCAGATGAATGTTGCAGAAGTTCAAAAAACGATCGAAGTTCTAAAACAACAAATAGATTATAACCATCATGAAATGGCTTTGATTGATCGAGAAATATATAACTTTGCAGAAAAGCATTATCAGAATATTGAGGTAGATGGTAATAAAAAATTACCTATGGATATCGTGAAAACGGTATTAGAAAGTAGGGTATCTTACGAATGGTTTACCGACCAATTAACTTTGGAGGAAAAAGACCAGTTTCCTTTTTCCCAGATTGAGTTGATTCAATTGAGAGACTCAAGAAAGAAAATCGGTACAGATTTACCATACATAAATTATGGTCCTCTGCCAGCTCCTGAAAAGCTGTTAGATTCGGCGAGTCTGAAGAAATTAAGTGAGTTCTTAAAAGAAAAAGATGAGATTGAGGAATTCTTAAAGCAAAATGACCTACATAATTTCAAGGAAACTATTTCTGAATCAGAAATTAATGAGCTAAGAGATTGGTTAAAGATTTATCTAGAAGATCTAAACTTTGTTCTTGATCATGCAGAACCATGGTTATTGAGCTATTTCAAGAAGATAAATGCAGAAGATAAGGCTATGGAACTTGATATCTATAGTAACCTTATTCAAGAAGTTCAGCCTTTATTGGAATACAGGAAAACGCTACTAATTGATCCCATAGAGCTGAATTTTGAGATACAACCAAACTCAAAAGAATATCAAGCTGTTCAACGTGCTGTTGATACAGGTAAGCCATTTAATTGGTATCATTTTGGTACTGCTGAATTACAAGACCTTTTTAAGTCAATTAAAGTTTCTGGAAAATATCCTGATACATCAGATGAATGGAAAAGACTTAAAGAATATCTTGATAGAAAGCAGACTCTTAGCATCTTTATGAGCAAATGGAATAGTATTGCCGCACAATTAGACATTCCTTTAATTGAGTTAAATAATCGTAATATCGATGAAATATTAAAAGAGTTCACGCAGCTCATCAGTAGAACCCAAAAATGCCTAGATTTAAAAAATAAATATTTGGATCTATTTAATGCGAATTATTTAAAAGTTTTTAAGAGAGCTAAATCTTTTGATTTCTATGGATTACCTAAAAATATTGATGACTTGATTCAATTGTTAGGGCAGAAGTTAAAAATATTTAATTTAGAAGTCTATCAACAACAACTGGCTGATCAAATCCTTTATTTATCAGAGTTTGGTAATAAGATATCAAATCAGTTACGAAAAATTGTATCTCAGATTGATTCCAATTCATTACATGAAAGTGAACTTGGAGAGTATGCTGATCTATTAAAAAAATTATCACATTTAAAAGATCTAACTGAGGATTTTGAAAGAGTTAAATCCGCCAGTATTAGATTGAGTAAAACAAATGCTTTGATTGTTAGTAAAGACATTCTTGAAATTCCGTACGCTGAAGAAATTGAGGATCCTGTATTACGTAATACATTGCTAGAGGCTTGGGAATGGAAACGTCTTGAGATTTTTGTAATGGCCATTAGTAATACAGGTCAAATTGAAAATTTGTATGAGCGCCGTCGTATTCACGAGAAGAATCTATCACAAAATTATGCTCAATTGGCAGCAAACAAGACATGGCTGGCATTAAAGGAAAATGCCTCAGATAAAATTTTAGTTGCATTACAGCGTTATAAAATTGCTGTACAACACTATGGAAAAGGGACAGGTAAGAATGCTCCACGTTATAGAAAAGATGCTCAAGTAGCCCTTAAAGAGGCAACAGCAGCTATTCCTTGCTGGGTCATGTCACATCTTCAGGTATCTGAATCTATGCCTGCTAAATTAGGCCTCTTTGACTTAGTGATTGTGGATGAGGCATCACAATCATCAATTGACGTATTACCTGTTTTAATGCGTGCTAAAAAATTATTAGTAGTGGGGGATAATAAACAAGTTTCTCCGAGTAATGTCGGTCTAGCAAGTGCTCAAATTGATGTATTAAGAAATCGTTATCTACATGGTCAGCCACATGCTGCATATTTAACACCAGATATGTCTTTATACGACATGGCTTCTTCTATCTATGAGTCAAGTGTGATGCTTCTAGAGCATTTCCGCTGTCATCCTGCGATCATTAGTTACAGCAATAAAAACTTTTATGGTAACCGTATTAAGCCAATGCGATTATCGAAGAAATCTGAGCAGTTAAGTCCAGCTTTAGTCGCAATTTATACACCGCAGGGGTATAGAGAATCTAAAAATAGCAAACATATTAATCGAATAGAAGCGAAAGCAATTATTGAGGAAATGAAACTTCTTCTTAAAGATGAACGATACACGAATAGATCAATCGGTGTGATCTCATTGTTGGGACCGGCGCAGGCTGAGTTCATTCAATCAGAAGCTTTGAATGAATTTGGTGCAGGTACTCTTACCCAAGTTCAATTTGCTTGTGGGGATGCTTCAGCATTTCAGGGTGCAGAAAGAGATATTATTTTCTTATCTATGGTAGCAGATCCTCAGAATTGTCATGCTTTGAGTCGATCCGATCATGAACAGAGATTCAACGTGGCTGCAAGCCGTGCCCGTGAACGGATGTATCTCGTCCATTCCGTGAGTCGTGATCATATATCTCCAAAAGATCTAAGGCTGAATTTACTCAATCATTTTTATGATTTGCAAGAAGATCAAAAAGCATCATTTGAAGCAAAATTAGACTTGTGTGAATCGGAGTTTGAAAAATCTGTATTTACGACACTTCATGAAATGGGTTACACAGTTACTCCACAGATTAAGGTTGGAAGCTATCGAATCGATTTAGTCGTTGAGTCAGATGGTGATCAGCGTTTGGCTGTTGAATGTGATGGTGATAGCTATCATGGGCCAGAACAATGGCATGATGACATGACTCGTCAACGTGCTTTAGAACGCGCAGGATGGACATTCTGGAGATGCTTTGCATCGAGTTGGTCCATTGAACGTGAAAATATGATTATGTCATTAAAGGAAAAACTTGATGTAATGGGTATAAAACCTACACATGGAATGAGTAGCTTAATTCAAGATGTAGAACACAAAGTGTGGGTAGATGACGAATCTGAAATGAGTGCGGAAAGTGACATCGACAAAGATTTGTTAATTGTTTAATTGTACTAGCTTGTATTTAAATGGATTCGCTAGCGGACATTTACGTAACTAAAGATTACAGTAGTAATCTTTAGTTCCTGAAATTTACTTGGGTGAAAAATGGGTTAAACATCTTTATTTTTATCAAAATAAAGATGAAGTTACCTTTGATTTCAACTTCTACCACCTTTTTTAAATAATTTTTATATTTTGGATTTATTTAACTTCAAGCACTAAAAATAATGAAAAACCGAATTTGTAAATTCGGTTTTTAAGCTTAAGCATGTAACACGGGCTGTGTATCTTGTTTTAAACTTTTTACAGCAGCTAAAAAATCTAGTTGCTGTGCTTGAATTTTCTCAACCCGATTAAACTGATGTTGAAACTTTTTTAAATATCTAACCCTAAGTTTTGATTTTGCATGAGATCTAACGCAGTTCTAACATCCTTTTGTAACAAATCCAAAGCAAAGGTTTGACTGCTCCAAAGCAAAGGTTTGACTGCCACCATTCTCCTAGATAAATATCGTCTATTCTTTTTGTATACAGAGAACATTGAATAACTAAAATCCTTAACTAATTATATCTTATAGGACTTACGCATTGACGGA
>NZ_DJBE01000008.1:0-6711 GCF_002429925.1 Acinetobacter sp. UBA5984 | reverse complement strand
ACCATGTGGTGACTATACATAAAAATAGACCAGTCGTCTATTTTTATAAAAATTATTTCAGCTTGCAACTTTAGTGATGGTTAAAAAATCCAGGCTTGTTCTATACCGCTTTTATTATTGATGTATTTTCACGAGCGATTGTTGGATGAAAGGTATCAACACGTATGACTACTGACATGGTCATGAACGCATTGGCTAAAACAGTGGTGATTGAATATTTAAAGCAGATTGGCACGGTTTAGCAGATGTACAAATGCGACAGTGAATTAAATATATTGGTTCAATATAAAGCATGTACATGGGTGCATTCGTTTATTTACCCTGTTTTGATATTGATCCATGTAAATGATGAAATTAAGCCATTAAATAAAGTAGCCCAACTTGAATAAAAAGCCTCCGACAAACCTCAAAGGGTTGAAGTGCTGTCTTTCATTCGAAATTTCAGGCAGCACTTTCATACATTTAGGCGTCAGTATGAGCTGGTAGTTTACTAGCCAAAACATCTACTTTTTCAATTGATGGTGGCTCTGAAAATAGCTCATCGGCCTGAGCCATCAAAGCAGCTGCAACCTTGCCAGATAAATGTGCTTGGCGACCCGCCTCATCAGGAAATGCATCAAAAATACCAAATGTTGTAGGCCCAAGACGTAGGCCAAACCACGCAACTGTCGCAGGTTCTTCCATTACAATAGGTAAACCGGCTTTAAGGAAAGCTTCCACTTCGTCTTCTTTACCCGGTTTAGCTTCAAGGCGGACATATAAAGCTGTTTTAAGCATGACTAAAACTCCACAATTGATTAGAATTCAAACGATTCTGACATTGCTAATGGATGCATGTCAGAAAGTTTTGTTGTATAAAAGTTAAAAAAAATTCCCATAGCTGAGCCAAAATCTGATTTTTTTATTTCGGCATAATGCTATGAATTTATTCAAGTTAATATCATTAACATTTGAATCAAAAAATTAAGATATGAGATGATTAAATTCAATCTTAGTTATATAAGGATCAATTGATTCGTCCTTAGATTTATAAGCTGACCTCTTCATCTGGAAATTATATTGCTCAAGAGACATTCAAGAACAACATGTACATCCTCATATCTATGAAAGTTATTTAGCTAGGAATTTGCTGTGAAACTCTAGATGTTTCTCTATAAAGCTCGCAATGAAGTAATAGCTATGGTCATACCCTTCTCTTAGGTTAAGTGTAAGAGGATATTCTTGTTCCAAACAAATATCACTAAGAAGCTTAGGCCTTAACTGTTCTTCAAGAAAATCATCAGCTGTTCCCTGATCGACTAAAATAGGTAAATGAACTTCAGCGTTTTTGATTAATTCAATCGCATCATAGCTTTTCCATAAAGTTTCGGTTTCACCTAGGTAGTGTGTGAAAGCCTTTTTCCCCCAAGGTACTTGGCTAGGTGCAACAATTGGTGCAAAAGCAGAAATACTTTTATACAGCTCAGNNACATAGAATCCTGCGCCTTGGCCTAAATCATAATCTGCATGATCTGGTACATCCTCTCCACGTGGGCTGGTATCTGGTGCAACAATAATGACTTTATGTTCAGCCGCATACTTTTGTGCGCCGGCTTTAGTAATAAAGTTCTGTTCGTTGCAAGTCAGTCCTGATAACCAATATAAAACTGGCAACCGCTCATCTTTGTCATGAGGTGGCAGATATATTGAGAATTTCATTGAACAGTTTAATGCTATTGACTGATGGCGATACACTTCTTGCGATCCACCAAAAGAAGCATGTTTCTCAATTATTTCCATAATCAATTACCTATGTTGAGCAAGACTTCATGAGAAATCGAGTAAACAAAGAGTCTGACATTCTTCACAGAGAATAGTGATAAAGATTTAAAATGTAGGCAGGTTTATTGAAGCTATACACGATGCCTGCACAGATAGATCTGTTTTACAGATGATGTGCCGTTTTAGAGGATTCCATGCATGTCATTCATGATGCACATGCATGGAAAAGTATAAGGCCTGACGGAATTACTCGTAATGAATTACAGTACGAATTGACTTACCTTCATGCATTAGATCAAAGGCTTCATTGATCTGATCCAAGCCCATGGTGTGTGTCACAAATGGTTCTAATTGAATTTTACCTTTCATGGCATCTTCAACCATTCCTGGAAGTTGCGTGCGACCTTTTACGCCACCAAAAGCAGAACCTAACCATTTACGACCAGTAACTAGTTGGAATGGACGGGTAGAGATTTCTTGACCTGCGCCAGCTACACCAATAATTACGGATTGTCCCCAGCCACGGTGTGCACTTTCAAGGGCTGCACGCATTACATTCACGTTGCCAATACATTCAAATGAATGATCTACACCCCAGCCAGTCATTTCGACAATTACTTGCTGGATCGGTTTATCGTAGTCTTTAGGGTTCAAGAAGTCCGTTGCACCAAACTCTTTTGCCAGCGCAAATTTATCTGGATTCATGTCAACCACAATAATACGTCCTGCTTTAGCTTGACGTGCGGCTTGTACGACTGCTAGACCAATACCACCTAAACCAAAGACCGCAACACTATCACCTTCTTGTACTTTAGCGGTGTTGTGTACTGCACCGATACCCGTTGTGACACCACAACCTAGTAAGCAGACATGTTCGTGATTGGCTTCAGGATTGATTTTAGCCAATGATACTTCTGCCACTACCGTGTATTCACTGAACGTTGAGCAGCCCATATAGTGGTAAATCGGTTGACCATTATAGGAAAAACGAGTTGTGCCATCTGGCATTACGCCTCTACCTTGAGTTTCGCGAACGGAAATACACAAGTTCGATTTTCCAGATTTACAGAATACGCACTCGCCACATTCAGCGGTGTAAAGTGGAATTACATGATCACCTGGTTTGACGCTAGTCACGCCTTCACCAACCTCAACTACGACACCAGCACCTTCATGCCCGAGAATAGCCGGAAAAACACCTTCAGGATCATCGCCAGATAAAGTAAATGCGTCTGTATGACACACACCGGTATGGGAGATCTTGATTAATACTTCACCTTTCTTCGGTGGTGCAACATCAACCTCAACAATTTGAAGAGGTTGACCAGGACCAAACGCAACGGCAGCACGTGACTTCATGGAATAATTCCTTATACAGATCTATTTTAAATATGATTTTAGAATCTTGGCGATTTCAGCCAATTCTTCTTTTCGTTGTTGTTCTGTGGTTTCACCTGATACTAAAGTGTCTTTTAAATGAACCTCTAACATCTCATTCATTAAACCATTAATAGCACCACGCACAGAGCATATTTGTTGCAGAATTGCACCACATTCCACATTGTCTTCTAACGCTTTTTCAATCGCTTGCGTCTGACCTTTGATCTTTCTGACGCGTAGAAGAATCTTTTTTTTGTCTTCAACCTGATTAGGCATCAGACCTCCTTATTTGCTAGCATTTATACTATAGTACCCCATAGTATAAAAAAAGCAATAATTTTTATAAATCGAAAAATCAAAAAGGTCTTTAGCGAAAATTTTCTATCCCTGTTTTTAGTTTTTTTAAATTAACGTCGTAGAGCTTATGCGAAGGTCACAAAAAAATGGGACTTTTAGCTGCCATTTTTTATTTTGGCTCATGTTCTTTGTAATGCTGTGACCTTTTAGAATTATGTTTCAAATTTTAGCCACTTTGTAGATATTTTGAACGTTTCAAGCCTTGAAAATACTACCGACAGTTTAGATTAAACTGCCTTTACAGACTGTACTAGAATATTTTTAGTGAGCGGATGATATTTATTATTCATTATTTAGGAATTATTAAATCCTATAAATATCATTTATTGGATTAATTTACTTTGGTACTGTGCATATCATCCCCCAGTTAAGAATAAGGAACAACTATGAATAAGATGATGAATGCTCTTATCCTAGAAAATTTTGGTGCTCATGAATTTACACGTGTAGAACTCCCTATACCTCAACCAGAGGCTGGGCAAGTTCTAGTACGTATTCATGCCAGTGGTGTAAACCCTATTGATTATAAAATTCGTCTTGGTGAAGCACCATATGCTATGCCAGAGCTTCCTGCCGTGTTGGGAACAGATATGGCTGGGGTTGTAACTGCTATTGGTGAAGGTGTCACTCACTTCAACGTCGGAGATGAAGTTTACGGTCTGATTGGTGGCGTTTGTAATCTTCAAGGATCTTTAGCAGAATATGTTGTAGCAGATGCTGATCTGATCGCATTAAAGCCACGGAATATCTCTATGCGCGAGGCAGCAGTACTACCATTGACGTTCCTCACCGCTTGGGAAGGTTTAGTGGATAATGCGAAGGTCCAACCAGGGCAAACTGTACTGGTTCAAGGTGGTGCTGGTGGCGTTGGTTATATGGTGGTTCAGCTTGCAAAAGCACTTGATGCAAATGTTTGGGCGACTGGTCGTACAGCTGATCAATCACTGATTTCAGAACTCGGTGCAACACCTCTCGATTACACAACAGCATCTTCCGATGACATTATTGCTGCAAGCCCTGAGGGTCAAGGTTTTAACATTGTTTACGACACTGTGGGTGGTCCAGTACTCGAAGCTTCACTTTCCATGACAACTCACTATGGCCACATTACCAGCTGTGCTGCATTTGGTAATCATAATTTAGCGAGTTCATCTCTACGGTGTGCCACAGTGTCTGGCGTATTCGTCCTAATGCCGATGTTAACAGGCAATCGCCGTTCTCATCATGGTGATATCCTTAAGATCGCGACTCGTCTCGTTGAGGAAGGTAAACTGCGTCCTATTGTTGATCCTCGTCATTTTACTCTAGACCAAGCGATTGAGGCTCATGATGCTGTTCAAGATCGCTCTGCCAATATTAAGGTAGTGATTGATGTCATTTAACGCACTTCAGGCCAAGACTTGGCGCTTCAATAGTATTGGAGATACAGATGTTCTGACATTAGAAACACTTCCTGTTGCTTTACCAGCAGCAGGAGAAGTTCTAATCCAGATGAAAACGATCGGACTCAACCGGGCTGATGTAATGTTTCGGCGTGGTACTTATATTCAAAAGGCAGTATTCCCTTCTCGTCTGGGATATGAGGGAGCAGGCATAGTTCTGGCAATAGGTGAAGGTGTACGCCAATTTTCTCCAGGAGATGCAGTATCGATTCTTCCGACTGACAATCTAGCCAAATATGGGACATATACGGACAAGCTTCTGATTCCAGAAACTTTTTTAGTTCACAAACCCGATAGTTTAAGCTGGGAAGAAGCTTCTTCAATCTGGATGCAGTATTTGACGGCTTGGGGTGGTGTAATCCATGCTGGTGGAGTTTCGAAAGGCAAAACGATCTTGATCACAGCAGCTTCAAGTAGCGTAGGACTAGCTGCGATACAGATCGCTGAAGCAGCGGGTGCTAAGGTCATTGCAAGTACACAGACGATAGAGAAAAAGCAACGTTTACTGGATCTCGGTGTTAAAAATGTTATAGCCAGTGAAGATGAACCAGATTTGTATGAGGCGCTTGTTTCACGTTTGGGTGGAGAATATCTTGATGTCGCCTTCGATGCTGTAGGAGGGCCACATATTGAACAGATTGCAAAAGCGATGTCTGTGGGAGGAACGATGGTTATGCATGGTGCACTTAGCCCGGAGATCACACCATTCCCCCTAAAAATTGCATTACGCAAGAGCTTAACTATGCGAGGTTTTTTGTTCCTTGAGGTTCTGCATGACCCTGTTCTAAGGGAGCAAGCCAGACGATTTATTCTTAGCAGTATAGGTGCAGGATATCTTCGTCCAGTGATCGACTGTTGCTTTAACTTTGAGGACATGCATGACGCTCAGCGCTATCTTGAATCAAATCAGCAAATAGGAAAAATTGTAGTTACTCTAAATACATGATGGTCTTATCTGATTNNTCTGATTCAGGTTTCTATATGGCCCAGCACTTCCACTAAGTAATCAAACAATGCTCGGATTCGCAAAGGTGTCGGGCCCCGCTGTGGACGATATAAATACAGGCGCCAAACAGGAGAGGTTTCCTCATGAAGTATCTGAATGAGCTTACCACTCCTAAGCCACGGCAAAACTAGAAATCCAGGCATGTGTCCGAATCCAACTCCAGCGAGAATCGCTTGAAATTCAGCTTCTAGATCATCTGTAATAAAACGGGGCTTTGATGGCGTAAAGCTTCGACTTTCGGTGAATGTCCATGGCCAGTAACGTCCTGTTTTATGATCGACTAATGCTGTTAGAGGGTATTTATCTAGGTCAATAATTTTTTTGGGCATTCCAACCTTATCAATTAACTCTGGCGTACCCACAGAATAAAAGTTCACTTTCGCCAATTCCCTTGCCACATATCGATTGTCCGGCAAAAATCCAAATCTGATCCCGATATCTATCCGCTCATCGATCACATCCGAGTGTGAATCTGTTAGCACACAATCCACGACAATATCTGGATAACGTGTGGCAAATTCTGCTAGTGCAGGTACTACCAATTTGCGCCCTAACACAGACGACACAGTAAGACGCACAGTCCCACGCATTTCATCTCGTTTTTCCTTGGTGTCTTTTACAAACAAAGCATCGATCGATCCCACCGCAAAACGTGCTTGCTTTGCCAGACGCTCACCATCAGCGGTAATTTTAATTTGTCGAGTACTCCTGTAAAACAGAATCTCTCCGCGCTGCTCTTCTAGCTCTTTTATTGCCCGTGTCACT
>NZ_DJBE01000002.1:97478-97655 GCF_002429925.1 Acinetobacter sp. UBA5984 | reverse complement strand
TGATAGAACCTGGTTTAGCAAGCACTTGACCACGTTGTACGTCTTCACGTTTAGTACCACGAAGTAAGATACCACAGTTCTCACCAGCACGGCCTTCGTCAAGAAGTTTACGGAACATTTCAACGCCAGTTACAGTAGTCTTAACTGTGTCTTTAATACCCACGATTTCAACTTCTT